>CAKZQX010001030.1 GCA_937141995.1 uncultured Chloroflexaceae bacterium
CCGACAGGAGATTCCGCCTCCGGCAGGGCGGAAGAAACCATACTTTTTTCACAAACATGTTACACAGCGTGTAACATGTTTGTGAACAAGATAAAAGAGTACCATGCTGCCGCCGGCGAATCATGCTTCCATCGGGTCAAACGTCCGGTTTGCATGTCAACCGCGTACGTCCTGTCAATGATCAGAGCGTAGCTGGTATGGTATGATATCCGCAATCACGCTAACGTATCCCAAGAGAGTAAACTATGACCGATACGACTACCTACGCATCAAATATTGCGGCCCAACTGAACCTGCGTCCGGCCCGGGTTGCCGCTACGATTGACCTGCTGGACGCCGGGAACACGCTGCCCTTTATTGCCCGCTATCGCAAGGAGCAGACCGGCACGCTGGACGAGGATCAGTTGCGCCGGATCAGCGCGCTGCTGGAGCATCTACGCGCCCTGGATGAGCGCCGCGCCACGATTATCGCCTCTATCGAGGAGCAGGGGAAGCTCACGCCGGAACTGCACCAGCAGTTGCTGGCCGCCGACAGCCGCACCGCGCTGGAAGATCTCTACCAGCCCTACAAGCCCAAGCGCCGCACCCGCGCCGGCATTGCCCGCGAAAAGGGGCTGCAAGGGCTGGCCGATATCCTGCTGCAACAGCCGCGCACCGCCCAGCCACCGGAAGAGCTTGCCAAACCCTTCCTCACCGAAGCGGTGCCAACGGTTGAGGACGCCCTGGCCGGGGCCCGCGATATCGTCGCCGAAGCCATCAGCGATCACCCGGATGTGCGGCGAATCACGCGCGAGAAGGCGCTCCAGTGGGGCGTGCTGCGCTGCGAGAAGATCGACAAGGCGGAAGACCCGCGCGGCGTCTACCAGACCTACTACGAGTTTGAGGGACTGGTCAGCCGCCTGCGACCCTATCAGGCGCTGGCGCTTAACCGGGGCGAAGCCGAGAAGATTCTGCGCATCAGTGTGAGCGTGCCCGAGCGGGACTGGCGTGGCGCGGTGGCAACGGCTTTTCGGGCCGACCGGGTCTCGCCGCTGGCCGAGCAGATGGAGCTTGCCGTTGATGATGCGGCAGCGCGGTTGCTGCTGCCCGCCATCGAGCGCGATGTGCGCCGCACGCTGAGTGAGCAGGCGGAAGTGCATGCCATCAGCGTTTTTGCCGGCAACCTCCGTGGTCTGCTCAGTCAGCCGCCCATGACTGGGCATACGGTGCTGGGGCTCGATCCCGGCTACCGCACCGGTTGCAAGGTTGCGGTGGTCGATCCCACCGGCAAGCTGTGCGACACCGCGACGATCTACCCACACCAGCCGCAAAAGCAGTCCGATGCAGCGCTACGCACGCTAACGGCACTGATCGCTCAACACGGCGTTACGCTGATCACCATCGGCAACGGCACCGCCTCCCGCGAGACCGAGCAACTGGTTGCCGAGTTGACCCGCTCGGTCGGGACGCTACACTACCTGATTGTCAACGAGGCCGGGGCCAGCGTCTACAGCGCCAGCCCGCTCGCGCGTGCCGAACTACCCGACCTGGATGTCAGTCTGCGCGGCGCGGTTTCGATTGCGCGGCGGGTGCAAGATCCGCTGGCGGAGCTGGTCAAGATCGATCCGCAGTCGATTGGCGTCGGGCTCTACCAGCATGATGTCGATCAGAGCCGGCTGGCCGGGGCACTCGCCGGCGTGGTTGAGAGTGTGGTGAATAATGTTGGTGTGGAGGTGAACACGGCATCATCGGCATTGTTGACTTATGTGGCCGGTATCGGTCCCAAACTGGCCGGGCGGATTGTGGCCTACCGCGATGAGCATGGCCCGTTTGCCAACCGCACTGCGATCAAGAAAGTCCCTGGCCTGGGCCCCAAAGCCTTCGAGCAATCGGCCGGGTTTTTGCGCATCCGCGACGGCAATAACCCGCTTGACGCCGGCGCTATCCACCCGGAGAGCTATGCCGTGGCCGAAGCTGTGCTCAAGCGCGCCGGACTGACAGCCCGCACCGCTCCCGCCGAGCGCCGGCCCGCGCTGGAAGCGCTACGGCAGCAGCAGCCCATCGATACCCTGGCTGCCGAACTGGGCACCGGCGTTCCCACCCTGAGCGACATCTTTGAGCAACTGATCCGCCCCGGCCGCGACCCACGCGAGGATATGCCCGCGCCCATCCTGCGCAACGATGTGCTCTCGATGGACGATCTGCAGCCGGGATTGCAACTCAAAGGCACGGTGCGCAATGTGGTCGATTTTGGCGCATTTGTGGATATTGGCGTCAAGCAGGATGGCCTGCTGCATCGCAGCCAACTGCCCCGGGGCACCGTGCTCAGCGTGGGAGATGTAATTGATGTGGAGATCTTAAAGGTGGAGGCGGAACGCGGGCGCATCTCGCTGGGCTGGAGCGAGTCAGCATAGCAGTAGCTTCCTGTGGCTCTTTCGGAACAGGGTTTCCCTATCTGGACTCATTGCGGACGCGGAGAAGCGCGTACCTACCAAAAGTTGAACCCTGAGGCGGACACGCTTCTCCGCATCCCTACCGGGATTTTAACCCCGAACGGGTGGAATAATATGGCACGAGTTACGCGGTCTTAATCCGGAAGCTCGTTTCGCCTCCGGCAGCCTGGGCAAACGACCAGTTTGCTTAACCACCGCGTAAGTCCTGTAATATGTAATATGATGATACCAATGGCCGACTGGAGGAATTTATGTTCGATCGGGATAACCCTCGGGTGCGAGTGGCGCTGTCAATTATCGGGCTGGTCTTTGTGCTGGCCTCCCTGGTTGTCACCTTTTCGACCGGCTCGATGGCCTGGGGCTACGGGTTGCTGCTGATCGGGCTGGCGGTGACGCTGCTGCTGCGCTGGAAACGCTAGAGGCTGGTATAATTGTCCCGGTATTTTGCGCAGATGCGTTATACATAGGGGTGCAGCCTGCTGTGCTCCATGCAGGAAAGGAACAGCCGCGTGGACATGCTGATTACCCCCTCACACCTCCGGGGCGAGATTGCTATCCCGGCGTCAAAATCGCATACCATCCGCGCGCTGGTGATTGCGACGCTGGCACCGGGACGCTCGATTCTGCATGCCCCGCTGGTATCCGCCGATACGCTCTCCTGCCGTGCCAGTTGTGCGCTGTTCGGCGCAACCGTTCATGATAATAATGTAGAGGCGCAGCCTGCTGCGCCTCTACAAGCGCCCCCGCGCTGGGAAATTGCCGGAACCGCCGGAACGCCGCACCAACCCCAGGATATCGTCGATGTGGGCAATTCCGGCACGTCGATGAACTTTCTCATCAGTACAGCCGGCCTGATCGACGGCTACAGCGTGCTGTCGGGTGATGCCCAGATCAAGCGCCGTCCGGTGCAGCCGCTGCTGGCGGCGCTGCAACCGCTCGGCGTTACCACCCACGCGCTGGCGCGCAATGGCTGCCCGCCGGTGCTGGTACAGGGGCGGATGCGCGGCGGTGTCACCCAGGTGCAGAGTCAGATCTCGCAATATCTGTCGAGTCTGCTGCTGCACTGCCCGCTGGCCCCGAATGATACCGAGATCCGCGCGCTCGATCTGGCGGAGAAGCCCTATGTGGAGATGACCCTGCGCTGGCTGGACAAACAGGGCATCCAGTATGAACAGGTCGGGATGGAGCAGTTCC
This sequence comes from uncultured Chloroflexaceae bacterium, assembly GCA_937141995.1. Classification (GTDB taxonomy): domain Bacteria; phylum Chloroflexota; class Chloroflexia; order Chloroflexales; family Chloroflexaceae; genus CAKZQX01. The sequence continues at coordinate 3,627 of CAKZQX010001030.1, forward strand.
GGGTCAAGGGCAACCAGACGTTCAAGCCGTTTGATGAGCAGATCCCGGCGGATTTCTCCTCGGCGACCTTTTTCCTCTGTGGCGCGGTCATTCCGGACAGCGATATCATTCTGCGCGGGCTGGATTTTAACGATCCCCAGGGCGATAAGGCCATCGTGACAATGCTCCAGGCGATGGGCGGATCGCTTGAGCAGACCGACCAGGGGCTGCATGTGCGTAGCAGCCAGGTGCGCGGAGACGAGCTAGACCTGGGCGATACGCCCGACGCGCTGCCGGTCATGGCGGTGATTGGCTGCCTGGCCGAGGGTACGACGCGCCTGCGGAATGTGGCGCATGCGCGCTTCAAGGAAACCGACCGCATCGCCGTGATGCGCCAGGAGTTGCGCGCAATGGGCGCAGATATCGACGAGCATGAGGACGGCCTGACGATCCGCACCAGTCGGTTGCACGGCACTACTGTTGACAGCCACCATGATCATCGCATCGCCATGGCGCTCTGCATGGCCGGGTTAGCCGCGCAGGGTACCACCGTGGTCAAGCATATTGAGGCGGTGCAGGTGACATTCCCCCAGTTCCCGGATCTACTGCGGCAACTGGGGGCTGAAGTGCGCATAATCGAGATCTGAGTGATGAATATTATGCTGATCGGGTTCAAATCGTGTGGCAAATCGACTGTGGGAGCGGCCCTGGCAGAGCGGCTGGCGCTGACCTTTGTCGATACCGACCAGTTGCTCGAGGCAAAACATACCGCGCAAACCGGCGAGATCGGTTCATTTCGAGAGATCTACCGGCAGCGGGGCGCGGACTACTTCTCCTCCCTGGAGCGGCAGGTTGTCGCTGATCTGGCCCACCTGAATGGCTATGTGATTGCTACCGGCGGCCGCACCCTGCTGGATCATCCCCTCCCGGACGAACTGCGGGCCAATGCAACCATTGTCTACCTCGATGCCCCGCCGGAAATCCTGATGGCGCGCATCAGTGCGGGCGGAATACCGGCTTTTCTGGCGCAGGGCGACTTTGAAACCAACTTTCGCGTGCTCTACCAGGAGCGCCGGCCCCGCTACGAACACCTGGCCGATATCACTCTGCCGGTTGATCGGCAGCCGGTTGAAGCGATTGTCGCAGCGATTGCCACCCTGGTGACAGGACGCACGAAATGAACGTTCAAACCAGACATCTTCTCCCAATAACAACGCATTTCACCTGCCGCAGCATTGAACATTAAATCTGGACACCGTTCCAGGAGTCCCGGCTTCAGCCGGATAGCGGCCGTCAACCGGCTGAAGCCGGGACTCCAGCGACCAGAAAGCAGTCCGTTGTGGTTTCTTCCACCTTGTCGGCGGCGCAACCTACCTACGGACTACAGACTACGGACTACCGCGAACCTGGCTGGGCCATAACTCCCATCCGACGTAGCAGTGCAAACCCCAGAATAAACACCGGCACAATCTCTAATCTACCCATATACATAAACAAAATAAGTACAAACTTCCCCGACCAGTGCAGATCCGGCCCGGTAATCCCGACCGAGAGACCCACATTACTCTGCGCCGACGCCATCTCAAAAACAACCTCGCTCAGCGGAACCTGATCGGGCAGCATATGCAGCATGATAAACACCCCCAGCCCCAGCATTGCCAACCAGAGGATCACCAGCACCCCGGCCGACTCGACCTGGTTATTGGCATCTTCCTCCGAGAGCGATTTATCTCCCACCTGGTAGCGCATCAGTTGGTGTGGCGGCAGCAGAATGCGCTGAATACGCCAGACCATCCCCTTGTAGAGATACATTACCCGGTTGAGCTTGATCCCGCTGGCGGTTGAACCGGCCGCGCCGCCAATAATCATCGCCAGGCTTAACAGCAGTTGGGTGGTGGTACTCCAGGCACGCTCATCCGTGGTACTAAAGCCTGCCGTCGTCAGTGCCGATACCCACTGGAAAGCGCTATCGCTCCAGAGGAACGCCCGCTCAAACCAGAAGTTCTCCAGGGCCAGTACCAGCG
>CAKZQX010001031.1 GCA_937141995.1 uncultured Chloroflexaceae bacterium
GCGTACGTTGTGTAATTTAATAGACATGGAGGGCGGCAGCCACGCTGCCGCCCTCCATATTTGATCACCCACGCTCATCATCAATGCCATTGCGGGCATGCCCGTCGAAGTTAACATAGATGCGCGCGTTGGCGAGGCGGGCCAGGTCGCCCAGCGCCTCCAGTTCGATCAGGCGCAGCAGGGCGGGATGCTCGGCGTAGGCCTGCGCCGACTGCTCGCGTTCGCGCAGGGCCTGCACATCGGCCTCGGTCTTGATGCGCTGCACATCGGCCTCGGCCTCGGCGGTGCGGCGCAGCGCCTCAGTCTGTGCCGCGGCTTCGGCGCGCTTGATATCGTTTTTGGCCTGCGCATCGATCCGCTGCATCTCGGCCTTGGTGCGCGCCTCCACCAGTTGCGCCTGGCTCATACGCTCGGCGATCAGCACCCGGTTCATGATCTCCTGCAGGTTGCCGGGGAAGATCAGGTCTTTCACATCGGCCCGCAGGATCTCTACACCATACCCTGCGGCCGTCTCCTTGACATCACGCAGGATATCCTCACTCAGGCGGTTCCGATCCGTCAGAATATCTTCCAGCGAAGTGGCCGCCAGTGAGCGCCGCGCCGCCAGTTGCACATCGGCGTAGATCCGCTCTTCGTAGTTTGCTACGGCCTCCAGGGCGGCACGCGGGTCGGTGACACGGAAGCGCACGATAATGCTCACCCGCAGCGCTACCTTGTCCGCCGTCAGGATCTCCTGGCCCTTGATGGTCAGATCGCGCTCACGCATATCGACCAGGACAATCTCGACATTGGGACGGCGGTAGAAGCCCAGGTCCAGCGGCCTGGCAATCAGGTAGCGCCCCGCGTCCAGCACGCTGGTGAGTACCCCGTCTTCGTAGCGCAGCCCCCGGTGCGTATTCTTGATAATGATTTCGTGTCGGGTCATGATTGCACCTCCTGCCGGCAATAGACCGGATAGCGCTGCATTCACACAGCGGGTGCATGGCGGCGACCGGTTGGGCCACATACGCCATGCACCCGCGTCGGTTATCTGGTAAGGCCCCGTAGCATCGTGCCGATGCGGAGAACGAACTTTCAGATGGGTTCCACTCATCCGCGCAGTGACGAGGAATCGAACCTCGCGCAGCAGTTTCACCTGATGGCCGTTCGCTCCTGACAGGCCGGGGCCCCGGCGTACATGGAAGGATTATCGTGGTAGGGACGCGCTTCCGCGCATTCACTGACAGGAGTTACGCGGTCGGTTCCAAACCAGGTGTTCACCTGGATGAACGGCCCGATTCGCCTGCGGCAGCATGGTACTTTTTTATTCTTTTTCACAAAAATATTGCTCACAGAGCAACATTTTTGTGAAAAAGATCCGGAATCTTCCGCCCTGCCGGAGGCGAACCCAGTTTCCCAAGGAGGGACCGCGTAACTCGTGTCACTGAACGTCCACACCTTCCCGGTAAGATCATTGGATCAGCGGCCGGCTGTGGCGTGCAAGTTGCTCCGGCGGTTGAAACACATTCCATTGCGTTTGCCGTTTTCGCCACTCCCGCATTGCTGTGGTGCGGGAGGCAGGAATTGAACCTGCAGTGTCCTTGCGGACGATGGATTAACAAGTGTGTACGCCTGTGCGGTAGGAGCACGCCACAACGTGTATGGCACGAATTAAGGTACAAAAAGCACAGATCAGGAGTCCCGGCTGAAGCCGGATCAGGCTTTCCTGGCAGTATGTGACTGTCCCAGTCGGTATTCACCGGCTAAAGCCGGGACTCCAGGTCTTTCATATCCGGGCTATTTTCTGAAAATTCAGCAGGTGGTTGGGAGCGCATCCCGAGAAACTAGTTCATAACCACTTTAGGACTGCTATATGCGATGGCGCTGTACCCGGCACATACTGTGCTATACTGCTCTGCCCGGTCTGCCCGGTATTGCAGCCCTGTTCTCTCAACTGACAGGAGTATAGCATGGTCCTGAATGGTTGTCAAGAGGTCATTTTATGGACTATTCGGTTCTGTATGGTTTTCTGTAGCGCTACTGCTGCCGACAAAATGAACAGAGAATAAGTGATTGCTCCTGTCCAATACATCGCCTGTTCATCAACCTGTGGTTTGTTATAATGACCAACCGGCCATGTTCCGGGTGATCCGGCCCGCTGTGCCGATGATGCTGCCGCCAGTGTGGATTGGCTCATAGTCGCCGGATCACGGTCTGCGCTATACTATCGGAAAGGAGGGTCATCGCTGCAAATAAAACCGGAAGTTCTGCAAGGTCAGTCATGCGCAGTTACGTGACGCGGCATTTGTTTTGCAACGATTTGCAACGAGAGGAAGATGGCCGTCCGATTTAATATACAGAGCACAAATCAGAAAATCCGGCTGACCCTATCAGCCGGATTTCCTACCCCGCTCAGTCTGCATCTATCCGGCAATGCACAACTTTTGGGCAGCACAAACAGAATGCAACCAGGAACCGGAGAGGAAAGAAGAAACAGGATCCAGTATTGCTCTGTTATCGCTTCGTCGGCATGAATTTTGTGTAATTAACCTGCAAATCATCGTTTTTTTCTACGAGTAGCTGTCGGTGTGGCTACCGGCATATTTGGATTATTTTCTGAAAGTTCATCAAAACCTGTTAGATCGGGTACCTTGCATAAACCTTGGGACGAACGAGTTGCTCAAAGAGAGGGGGATGTGATGGAGTCGTTAGTCGATCTTGTACCCAGACACCAGGTAAAATTGCGCTTTTTTGATGTTGATGCGGTTATTCGCTCCGCCTCACG
>CAKZQX010001032.1 GCA_937141995.1 uncultured Chloroflexaceae bacterium
AGACCATCGTCCACTACGAGTTCATGCAGGACTACAGCCTGAAGATGCGCCATGAGGACGGCCAGATCGAGCAGCTCAACTTCATCGACTTCCCAATGGATAAGCTCGACGGCGTCTTTCCTTCGGCCTGCCTGTCCTGCTTCGACTACCCGAACAGCCTCGCCGACCTCACCATCGGCTACATGGGCGCGCCGCTGGGCTGGCAGTGGGTGCTGGTGCGCACGGAGCGCGGCGCGGAACTGTTTGATCGCCTGTCACCCGACCTGGAGTTTGGCGAGTTGATCGAGCGGGGCGACCGACGCCGGGGCATGCCGCGCTACATCCAGATGCTGGCGCAGAAGCCGGGTAAGCCCCCGGCGCTCATCCGCAAGCTGATTGCTTTCCTGCAGCGGCGACGCGGCCCGCGTGGCCTGGAGTTCGCCCGCTCCGTGATCGAGATGAAACTGCTGCGCAACCTGACCTATGTGCGCACGCACTTCCCCGGCCACGAAGCACGCACCGTTCCCTACCATGTCTATGAGACGTTAAAGCCCTACGCGCAGGACTACAGCACAACGTTTGGCCGCGAGTTGGATCCGCAAGCTGGCGGAAAGGTCAAACGCCCTATGGTCGAGCAGGTCAGTTAAGAGGATATCCATGAGCCCCTTACAACACACCGCAGCGCATGCCGTTATTCCGGCAACCGCCGGGCGCATCTACGCAATCCTGGTTGACTATCACCAGGGCCATCCGCAGATTCTCCCGAAGAAATTCTTCTCCCGGCTGGAGGTCGAAGAGGGCGGCATCGGGGAGGGAACGGTCATCCGTGTGCATGTCCGGCAGTTCGGGCGCGAACGGGTAATCCGCATGCAGGTAGCCGAACCGGAGCCGGGCCGGATGTTGACCGAAACCGACCCGGAGAGCGGACTGGTGACAACCTTCGTCGTCACACCGCTGCTGGATGGTCAATCGACGCAGGTCACGATTGCAACGGCCTGGCAGCCCCCACGCGGGATTGCCGGGATATTCAACCGCCTGGTCATGCCGCGCATGCTGCGATATGTCTATGCGCAAGAGCTGCGCCAGCTTGCGGAGTATGTGGCCGCCGACGGCAGCGGGGAGGAAGGTTAGGCGGCAGCCTCCCCCACCCCCGCCTGCCGCTCGGCTTTGCGCTCCGCCCGCGCACGCTCGTTCAACCCCCACAGGTTCACCAGCGCCGCCAGCAGTGCCCCGCCGCTATCCAGCATCATATCGGTGATGGTATCATCCAGCCCCGGGATAATCTCCATTGGGATCACAAAATCGGACAGCCACTCGGCAACCTCCCAGAGCGCCCCCAGGGCAATACCCATGCTGGTAATCGTGAAAACAAACATAATCCGATGACTGTAGAAGCCGCGCATCACCTCGTTATAAAAGAGAAACCCGAGTGATAGCGTAATCGCAAACAGCGTAAAGAAATGCGCAATTTCATCATAAGGCCCGACGGTATCAAACAGGTTCCAGGCCCAGCCACCCGCGTTAATCAGGGCCGCGATCACAAAAACCAGGTCGAACAGCGTCGGCAACTGGCGCTCCCGCACAATAAAGACAATTGACACACCCATAAATACGGCCAACGTTACCGCGGCGATCCAATCGCGCTGCATTGCGACAACGATAATAGCGACGGCGAGCAACCCGACCCCGACCCATGCCGCCGTACGATAGCCTCCCCAATTCATATTGCGCACACCCGTGTCTCCCCACTTCAATTACAGGAGTTATGCGGTCGGTTCCAAACCAGGCGTCTGCCTGGACAAACGGCCCGATTCGCCTCCGGCATGGCGGAATGGGACATTCTTTGTCCGGAACATGTGGCACAACGTGCCACATGTTTCGGAAAAAGAACAAAAACGTACCATGCTGCCGCAGGCGAAATACACCGTTATCGGGAGTAAACGGCCCGTTTGAACGCGCACCGCGTAAGTCCTGTCAATCAGAACTTCTGCTTCCACCGAGCGCAGGAGAGCAAAGAGTGTGCCAGGTGAAACTAGGCATAGCACGAATTGACACGAATTGCAGTTGCTTAGTTACACACGGTACGCGGTGGTCCGAAAATGAAAAACCGTGTCATGGTGAGTGGAATGAACCATCTCACTGACTCTGCATCGTCGGCATGCCATGGGGTTTCGCTGTGGCACGCCGTGCCACGGAACACCGCCGCGTACGCCGTACGGTTCTCAGTTCTCCAGTTCTCAGTTCTTTCTTCGCTTGACGCGCATCCACCGCACTGCTATACTTAGGAGCGCAAATGGCGATGACGGGGACGAGTAGGCGCGCTTCCTCGCCACCAGCGAGCCTGGGACGGTGTGAGCCAGGCAGGTTGAGCCGCGCTGAATATCCCCCCCGAGCCGGCCGATGAACCCGTGAGCGCTGTTGTGGATGGCAGATTATTGTCACGCAACACCCACGCAACTAGTTAGGCCCGGTTTCGTCCACCGTTACCCGGACGGAGAGTTGTTTGACTCTCACCAAGAGTAACCCGTAACGCGGTTGGATTGTTGCTGATGTGCATCCGACGATCCAGCGGCGGCCATGGGTTGAAGCGGGGTGGTACCGCGGAGCAGCAGCTTCGTCCCTGATGGGGGCGGAGTTTTTTTGTTGGCCGGCACTACGGTTCCGCCACCAGGCTGGGCCGATACGACAAGAAGAAGGTTCCAGGACTTACGCGGTGGGTATCCAACCCAGGTGTTCATCTGGATGAACGTCCCGATTCGCCTCCGGCAGGGCGGAAGATATCGTTTCTTTTTCAGGAAAATTTGGCTCGGAGAGCCAAATTTTCCTGAAAAAGATAAAAAAGTACCACGCTGCCGCAGGCGAAATACGCTATTATCGGGAGCAAACGGCCCGTTTGAACGCGCACCGCGTAAGTCCTGAGTTCAAAAGAGAGCACATTTTATCAATCTGATGAAGGTTGAACATGTAATCCGGACACCAATGATTCTGGAGTCCCGGCTTCAGCCGGATCAGGCATTCCCGGCAGTATGCCGCCGTCCCGGCAGACATCCCACCGGCTGAAGCCGGGACTCCAGAAACTACCGTGGTGGTGATATCCGGGTTGAATTTTTACGAACTACGGACTACGACATTTAGACTACAGACTACAGATTACAGACTGCGAATTACGGACTACAGACTACAGACTACGGATTACGGAATTCAGATTACGGAATTCAGACAAGGAGCACCGCATGTTCCAGGCTGTCACCAGTAATGTTTCATTTCCACTCCTGGAGAATGAGATCCTGGAGTGGTGGTACGCCAATAACATTGTTGAGCAGGCGCTCAAATCCGGCGACCGGCCCTTTGTCTTCTACGAGGGGCCACCGACCGCGAATGGTCGCCCCGGGTTTCACCATACCATCAGCCGCTGCTTCAAGGATATCATCCTGCGCTACCGCGTCATGCAGGGCTATCATATCGTCGGGCGGCGCGAGGGTTGGGACACGCACGGCCTGCCGGTGGAGATCGAGGTTGAGAAGCAACTGGGCTTTAACGGCAAGCCGGACATCGAGCGCTACGGCATTGCCGAGTTTAATACCAAATGTCGTGAGAGCGTCTGGCGCTACATCCAGGATTGGAAGCAGTTTACCCGGCGGATTGGCTACTGGCTCAGCGAAGATGCCTACATCACCTACGAAAATAAGTATATCGAGTCGCTCTGGTGGATCTTCCAGCAGCTCTGGCAGCGTGACCTGCTCAAGCGGGACTACAAGGTGACGATGCACTGCCCGCGCTGTGGCACTAGCCTGAGCGATCACGAGGTCAGCCTGGGCTTCCGCGATAATGTGGACGATCCGAGCGTCTGGATTCGCTTCCGGGTGAAGAATGCCGCCGGCGGGAATGGTAGCACCGCCCATCCGTTGTCGGCGGAACTGGCAAACAGCAGCTTCCTGGCATGGACCACCACGCCCTGGACGCTGCCGGCAAATGTAGCGCTGGCGGTCAAGCCGGACGCCGACTATGTCCTGGCCGAGGTCGGTCCCCCCCCCGCGCCCACCAACGGCGATGCGCCCGCTACCCAGTCGGCAAACCGGATTGAGCGACTGGTACTGGCCGCCGCGCTGGTTCCGCAGGTGCTGGGGGAGGATGTGCGGGTGCTGCGCACCATCAAGGGCGCGGACCTG
>CAKZQX010001033.1 GCA_937141995.1 uncultured Chloroflexaceae bacterium
GGTTGCGCCGGCCGCTGCACATTGTGGGTAGTATCCATGCCTGGCTGGGTTCCCGGCTGATCATCGGCTTTCGGCTGGTCGCGGAGGATTTCACGCCCGGTGGAATTGGCCTGCACGATGCACGACTGATAGCCCGCCGTCTGGTGATGGCCGGCGCGATGTTGCTTGACATAACGACAGATACTCATGACAACAGCGCTCCCGTGGCGCGCTTCCCCGGCTGGCGGGTGCCGTTGGCCGAGAGCATCAAGCGGGTATTCCCCGACAGTCCCATTATCTGTTCGGGGCTGTTGGGTGAGCCCTACCTGGCAGACAATGTCATCCGCGAGGGCTTTGCGGATCTGGTGATGCTCCGGCATGCGCTGCATACCACACCCGACTGGCCGCGTATCGCGCAGGAGATGCTTTTCTCGCAAGAAATGGGCTGGTAATAGGTGGTGAGGGGAAGGAAGACAACAAAGCGGTTTATCATCCTATGGCGCTGGATGATAAACCGCTTTCGTTTGAAGTATCGTGTCTACATTATCACCTGGGACAATGCACCGTGAGCAGCTATCCCTTATGCTTCAGACCCGGCATAATCGGATAGAGCAGCCCCAGCGTTGCGCCAAATACCAGATGGACCAGCAGGAACGGCAGCGTTCCGTAAATCTCCGATCCCAGGAAGGGAACCACCGTGAAGTGTGCCACCAGCCAGGTCAGGATACCAAACATAAAGCCTGCGAGTACCGGCACGCCATCATTGAAGTGCGGCTGAATAACGCGACCATACAACATCGCAAACAGCAACCCCAGCACAACCGAGACGCTGAAGTGTATCAGGGTGCCCAGTATGACAGCGGGGAAACTGAAGGCGGTGCCGGCTGCCGCCAGGGAGGGCACCAGCGCACCGGCTACATCGTTGAACGGAGCCCAGGGGCTCCAGTTCTGGATCCAGACCACAATCATTGCGGTTAAACCCATCACATAGGCTGCGCCGACGGCAGACTGCATACCGGCAAGCAGTTCTTGCGTCAGGCCAGTTGTTTTGCGTGTTGTTGTTGTGGTTTCGACGGTGGCGGACGGGTTTACCATTAGCGGGCGGGGTGGCATCATTTCGTGGTCCATACAGTACCTCCTCAAAAAGCTCACATCAGGGCCGAATCTTACATTCCTGATAATGCAATATAGCGAAATATAAAGTATATCGAACCGGTATTGCCTGGACCTCCTATTTCCCAGGCAACATATTGAACACATCCACCGGGTGTTATACATATATTGCTATTGTGTATGAGAAATCACGCTGCGTTATCAGGACTGGCGCAGCATGCAGACTGGTGTATCTGATTGATAACCTATAGATAACGATGGTCACCGAACCCGATTTGGTTATGAACGGTCAGGAATAGTTTCACTGGGAACTATTATATACCAGAATTTTAAGGATTGCAACCCTTTTTGTAACTTTTACCGGACTTATAACAAAGAGGAATGAAACATGCCGATTTATGCACATCGTTTGTGAAGACTGTAACTTGTGAAGATTGTAACAATTCCCACTGAGGTGCGCTGTAAAGTGTGGGAATTTATAGAGAACTGCGAACCAAGGAACCGCGAATAGAGTGTATCTGGCGCATCGCTACCGGATACCTTGCTTGTTTCTGGCACTTCGTTCGTTCTCTATCTGAGAGTATTACTATTGAAAAGGGTGGAAAACCAGTGATAACCTGCGTGTGCAGCAAAACCCGCGCCGGCAACGAAGCGCTTCCTCCGCAGGCCGGCTTTGCTGCGGCCCTCCCCTTGATTGCTCATTTGTGCATATGATTGCCGGGAACAATCTGCTGCTACCCTTATGTTCCCGGCAATCAATGGGGAGGTACAACCAGGAGTTTGATCTTCCTGGTATCGGAATATTTTGACATAATAACATTATCCTTGTAATAACAATGATAGCATGATCTCATCATTTGTCAATAGATCTCTACTTATTTATAACAGATTGATCATTGGTTTTTACCAAACCCTCTCCGAAATCTATTAGTTTCAAGCGGGTTTCATCTGTTCTATTGTTCACAAACATGGAAATCCGCATTAGATCAACTGAAATAGGAGCTGTTACTCCTTTCACAAGGTTTCAAAAACACCTTATTTTGCCGAAAACAGAAAAAACAACTATAAGGTTCAAGGAACAGTTCTGTTCTACGCCGGCGATGTGCCGGGCGCAGCTTATTCTGCGTTCCTTTGTGCTGTGTGCTCTATGTCGGTTTTGTGCTTCTCTTCACGATATTACTTTTCGCTGCTGTTTCTGATTCTTTTGGGTTTGTTCGTTCGTTCACATTTATAGAAAGAATAGAGAACCGGGCATAGAGAACAAAAAGAAGCGCCATGACCTGTCATACAGGACAGGTCATGGCGCTTCTTCAATAGATTATGTTACAGGCGTTCCGCGGCGGTTATTCAGACTGGACATGTTCCCAGGTGGACGCCGGCTTCGCCTGTGGTAGCGTGATACGTTATGTGTCTTTTTCAGGAACATGTTGCACAACGTGCAACATGTTCCGGAAAAGAAGAAGATCTTCCGGCCTGCCGGAGGCGACATTCCCTTCCCGGTCAGGAACTGCGTAACTTGTGTGATTGAGAGAGAACAGATATATTGCCCAATGGCGATATTCAGGGTGTACTTTGTTCTCTGTTCTCCATCAGGCATTATCAGCGCTTGAAGATCGAGTTGCGCAGATAGACCTTGTAACCGCAGTTGCTACACTCTCCATCGCTAATGCCGACCATACGCGCAACGCCATTATCGCGGGTAATCATAGTTGATTGACAGACGGGACAGAGTGTGTTCTGGTTGGGCTCCGGACCATACACAAACTGCAGGCCGCTCTCGTGGCCGATACGCCGGGCCCGTACAACCGCCGCCGCTGTTTCAACTCCGGCATCACCCGGCAGGACATGCCAGGGTGTCTGCTCATCCAGATGGTCGCGAATCCACTCGGCCAGCGCGCGCAGTTCGCGCGGATCATCGTTGACGCCATGGTGCAGGCGGGTGGTTACCTCGATGTGGCAGCGCCAGTGCCGGCGGGCCCAGGCGATTACTCCCAGAATGTTCTGCCAGTCGGGCACACCGGCCAGGCGGGCATAGGCCACCTCGCCAAAACCGCGCAAATCCAGGCTGATACCATCAAGATAGGGGCCAAAGCGGTCAAGCGCCTCGCGGGTCAGATAGCCAGTAGTGACCAGAGCAGTGTAGCGACTGGAGGCGCGACTGGTCTGGAGCAGATCCAGCACATACTCGTGTGACACGGCCGGTTCGCCATAGGCCCAGATAACCCCACGACAGAGCCGCTCCAGTGCGAAGGCGGCGGCGCGCTGCGGGGGCAGTTTCCGGCGTTTCTCTTCAACCGTGGGGATGTGGGCATAGTTGCCGCGCTGCTGGTCAACCGGAAAGGCATAGCCCCAACCGCCAATCGAGAGCGCGATGGAATCGGGAAAGAAATGCCAGAGCCGGTAATCTTCAATCGGGCTGACCGATGCCGCACTGATCAGGCCATAATTCTGTGCAATAATGCCGTCATTACTGCCGACCCGCATAAGACAACGTCCTGTATCGCCTGGTCGTAGGGTGCAGCGCCACTGGCAGGCAGTGCATTGGTTAACGCCATTCTCGGTTGTCGTGGTAAGCTGTGCGATTTCTAAGACTGACATGACATGACTCCTGGGCTAGCCTGAAGCTAGGGTTCCTCACTCGCGGCGGGCACATCCAGTGGAGAGCCTGGCGGTATGAATGATACATATGGATCGTGATGCATATGTGAGCAGCGGTGTAGTGCCTGCACGGGTTCCCCGCAGTTCCGTGCGTAGGTACATTGTTGCAATGTATGTACCTGGTACCAAGTGTAGCACGAATACGGGTTGTTGTCTTGCTCTGTTCCGGCTTTTTTGCCGGTAAATCCGGCAGCATAGCCTATCGCAGGTTGCCTGAAATCAGTATAGCAGCTTCGGCATACCAGTTCCAGACGTATGGTTAAAATGGCGTTAAGACGGCTGGTGGGTAGCGGGACGTGAGCGGCTATGTTGATGGTGATGGCAGGCAGGGCAGTACGATCTCCTCCGGGTGTCGGCTTCCGGATCCCTGCGGTACGGTTCTCAGTTCTCAATTCCTGGTGGTTCGTTTTCCTGGTTCTGGGTTCTGGGTTCTCGGTCTTTGCTAACTCATATCCGGCAACTCCCCCTTGGTTTCACGCACCAGTCGCTGGATTTCTGCTTCGGACGGACCACCGCCATGCTGTTCCCACCAGCGATGGTACCAGCGCAGATTCTCGGTGAAGGCCCGTAGCACTTCGCCATGGTTGAGCGGGGGCACCTTCTGTTGTAGCATCTCGATAATCTCGTCACGGTCGCTCGGCGTAATCTCGGTGACAGTCTGTAAAATCCGTTCGGCACGCAGCATAAACAACTCCCGCTCGATGGCGGGGAAGTCCTTCCCAATCTGGCGAATATTCCCCAGGTAGCAGATCGTGCGCTGCCGGGGATTGCCCGCTTCGTCACGGTAACTTTCGACCAGATACGCGTCGTGAAAGCTCGTGTCGGCAACGGACACATTCTTGTGTCGCCGTACAATCCAGCGCACATACATAGCCGACCTCCGCCTCAATCCACTCGGTTCAGGCAATGGGTCAACAAGCACCGGCTGCATCGAATCTCGTATTGGGTGTTGCAGTTGCCAGGCAGACCAGATGCCTGATGCGAGCAGTTTGTTACATTTAAGAAAAAGCCTGCTCTTGAATTTTCATTATAGCGGATATAGGTCTGTTTTTGAATACCATATATAAAAATTGATTCGTAGTACAAATTCTGCACTACTCATCAGCGTTCAATGCCCCGTTGTCCTGCGCTGTCATGGGGATGCGAACGTATTGGAGTGAGCAAAACCCACCGAACGCACAGGGCGCTGCGCCGGCGACCGCTTTCGGATGTGATATTTTTCTACGCCAGCTTTAGCATGTCCGAGTACCTGTCGTGTGATTGCACAGCCTTCGCACATATTGCACCATTTTTCACTATATGCTATACTCAAACCGTCTCCTACCAAACATTGAATCTTCTGCATATTTCTCTGGAGCAAATGTAGTTCACAGTCGATACTACATACCACATTTGCACCCTGAATGGTCTCTGTTATAGTGCATGAGAAAGGGCAGGCAACGATGAAGTTTCTCCGTCTGACGCTTAAGACACTGCGCCTGGCGATGATGCGCATCGGCGTTGGCTGGATGTTTGCCCTGTTAACCTTTAACTTCAATCGCATTACCATATATGAACTCGGTGCCATCGGCGTCGTGGTGACCTCCCTGATTGGCCTGCATCACTTTCTTTCGCCGTTACAAGTGGTCTTTGGTCGCCTGGCGGACCGTTACCCAATCCTGGGCTATCGGCGTGGTCCCTACATAGTGTTGAGCGGGTTGATGGCGAGTCTGGTGTTTCTCCTGCTGCCCTCGGTGGCAATCGGCCTGGGGGCCGGTTCGCTGTCGGCGACGCTGTCGGCGTTTGTGCTGCTGACGATTTTTGGCCTGGCGATTGCGGCCAACGGCACGGCAATTAATGCGCTGGTCGCTGAGACAACCAGCGACCGGGAACGCGGCGCGGTGGTGGCGTTTGTCTGGACGTTTTTGATCCTCAGCAGTATCTTCTCGGCGCAGGTTGCCAAAGTGATTATGCCGGTGTACGATCCGCAGCAGATGCACCTGCTCTACAATCTGACGCCGTTTGTGGTGATGGTGCCGATCCTGCTGGGCCTGATCGGGTTGGAGCGGCGCATTTCACCCGAAGCACACGCGAAACTGATGTCCCGGCAGCGGCAGGTTGAACCTGAGCATACCCGGAATGCGCTGGTGGTGACCTGGATGATCCTGCGGCGCAATCGGCAGGTGCGCGGCTTCTTTGTGTTTGTGCTGCTGGCAATTATGGGTGTTTTCCTGCAAGATGCCATCCTGGAGGTTTTTGGTGCGGAAGTCTTTGGCATGGAACAGGGCGAGACCGCCGCGTTTCAGCAGGTCTGGGGCGGCGGGGTACTGCTGGGGATGCTGCTGATCGGGTTGCTCTCGACGCGGTT
>CAKZQX010001034.1 GCA_937141995.1 uncultured Chloroflexaceae bacterium
TGGCTTCCATCTGGTCAAACGTCCGGTTTGAACGCCCACCGCGTAAGTTCTGTAAGATATAACATTGGTCCCAGAATAAGGTCCGCAAGGATCAAGATACAGCATGTGGAGGGGATCATAGCAAAAAAGCGACAGCGCCCCGTGCCGAGTTTAAGTTTTGTATTGCCCTCGAAGCGCTGAAAGGACAGAAGACATTCAGCCAGTTGTCCAGTGAATACAAGGTGCATCTGACCAGATCACTCAGCAGGCAAAGCAACAGTGGTAGTGATCTGTTTGGTTGGCAATGCGCGCAACCAGCAGGCGTACATCGTCCACGACGCTGAACTCTTTGAACAGATTTGGTTGGCTTCAGAGGGATCTGGCTGAAAAAGTCACCAACCACCGGAAGGTAGCACTATGCACTGTCAAGCGCTTCTTACCCTTCTTTAACGGTGCCTTCGTAGCAACCAGGGGGGGCTGGGCAACACCGAATGGCTTGAAGTGCAACAACCTTTGTTGATTTCCGCTCGCGACGCAGTTCATATAAGGTTTCAGCATGGCTATTGTAGTGTACATTATGTATATTACATTATGAAATGGGCTCCGCCACACTTTATTATGGCGGATATTCGAGCGTATCCTGCCTATCACCGTTAGCCATGCAAACGACACCGCACGGCAATGCGGAAAAGCCGTGTGAATAATCACCATCCATTGCTGTCATCGCATGATCGCCCTGCGCCCATCATCCAGTACGCGCTCCCAATGGAGCACACAGTCCGTACCGCATAAGAAGACAGAAAAAGACACATGCAGCAGATAATAAACCTCTTCGCTCATAGGTTCGCCACAAAAAGTGTAGCAGAGTCCATTTTTGCGAAAAAAGCATAGAATCTTCTGCCTTGCCGGAGGCGAAATTCCCTGTCGGGTCAGTGACTGCGTACATCGCGTTATTTAACAGCTTATGAGGTGGGATATGATGGTGTTGAAAGAGATACCCTGGTATCAGGAGATTATTCGGAGAGGAGAGCAACGGGAGCGGGTGCGGATGCTGCTGTACATTCTGCAAGAGCGGGTTACAACTACGCCGTCGGATTTGCCGGGTTATCTTGCAGGGTTGGATATGCCTACACTGGATGGCCTGAGGGACGTGGCTATGACGGTATCGTCGTTGGATGCATTTTCGCAGGCGGTCGTGCAACATACCGCCCCTGAACAGGCCGACAAAGATCATAGTGCCGGCTTCAGGCGAATGCTGCTAAGTTTTCGTATAGCGCATTAGGACGCCGTCGAGACGGAGTATCAGCTCCACCATGGGTGCCATCGGGGCACATCTCGCACCTGTCGGGGCGCATCTCGCATCCGTCGGGGCACCGTTGTACTCCGTCTGACAGGTGTTTGCAGCGTCCTGATGAGACATCACAGAATCTTAGCAGCATTCGGCTTCAGGCAGTCGTGCTTCCATACCCTGCCTGAAGCCGGCACTCCCTCGGGACAGGCAGTAGACACGCAGAAGCGCGTCCCTACCACAAAAAACCTGTTCCCTGTCCCCTAGATGTTACTCTACCGGCACCCACCTGGCATCGTCAAACCAGATGGCATGCTGCGTCTCCGGAGCGGTATTGGTCAACTGTACCGAGCCGGCGTCGCCCTGGGCAAAGGGAAAGCGGCCCAGATGTACCCATCCCGTCTGCCCGGCCTGATTTATGACGACAACACTACTCCCGTCGCGGTGCTGTACCCGATAGCGGGCCTGCGTAGTGATCGGGTAGCGGTTCGCGCAGACCGGAACATGCACAAAGAGATCATAGGTTGCCTCGGCGGTCAGGGTTGGTTGCCAGCGGGCGGTATGCTTGCTCTGGCGCGGGTCGGGTGTAGTTGGCGCCCAGAAGGCATGCTCGCCTGCGCCACAGCCGTCCGGACTGTGATGCCAGAGCGCCTGGCTCAGATGAAATGCCGGTCCTTCATTGTCCACGACGACTTCGGTGGCGGCGGGTGGCGGTGGCTCGGCCTGGGGATCGCGTCCCTGCCAGAGGAAGGTAACTTCAACCACGGCGCGGTCGCCATTGATCCCCAACTCGTCCCACCAGACCCCGTCGCCAACATCGATAGCGGTTGGAAAGCGCACATAGCCCTTCTCCGCATAGCCCCCGTTATGTTTGTCAAAGTAAGCGGCATGGTCCTGCGGCCAGCCCCGGCGCAGTTCGGGAAAGCGCTCGCGCTGCATTGACCAGTAGTCATCGCGGGTGTTCCAGGGACCGACATCCCACACGGGAGCAACAGCGCTGCGCCCGTTGTAGGTAATGCGTACCTGGTATTCATAGCCATTTCGACTTGAGAGGGAATTCCACGAGGGCAGCGACACAAAATGATCGCGCGGGCGAATGATATGCCCGTTGGCTGTTCGTCCCCCAACCATGCCCATGCGGGTGGCATGCACCTGGAATGTTGGCGCGACTTCGTCGGCCATGGCGTGGTAGCGGGCCGGTCCTGCCACCGGCTTCAATTGGACCGAACGCACAACCGGACCGGCGGTAGCACTGCCAAGCAAAATGGCGCGGTATTGCGCCATGTGAGCGGCCTGCTGCAAGGTGACTGTGGCTCCGTTTGCCGGATCGGTTTCCCAGGCCGTCCAGCGCTGCCCGTCGCTACTGGTTCGCACGGCAATTCGTACCGCACTACCGACGGGTACCGTGGCATCATAGTTGACCTGCAGGTCGAACGTTGCGGCGGGAAACGTCTGTACCGGTGAGATGTAGAACCCATACCGGCCGAATGACGACTCAACTGCCGGTGGCGGCGGTGCAGCGACCGACAGTTCCAGCGAACCATCCGCCGCGATCTGCACTCCATCGTGCACCCCAGCGGAGGAGGCTTGCGCCGACGTGGGCGCAGAAGAGGCTACATACTGCGCACTCAGCGCCACGCAGATGGTGGCGAGAAAGAAGCGCATCCAGCAAGAATGCAGTGTCGTACGCATAGGTCACGTGACCTCCTGTGCTACAAACATGGTAGACATAGGTTGCTCCGTGGCAACGGCGGGTATTATACCACACTATCTGAAAAAAAAGTGAGAATTGAATGAGAATCACCTGAAGCGTTCAACATATGAACATTTGAGCATCTTCTGAATAGACGAGCGTCTTATGGTATGCCGCATAGTTACAGCGGAGTTCAGCTATTGACACACGTTACACGGGGGTTCATCAAACCGAGCGTTTCACCCGGTGAACGGCAGAATCGCCTGCGGCAGCATGGTACTTCTTTTTTCTTTTTCCCGAAAATTTAGCTCAAGGAGCTAAATTTTCGGGAAAAAGAACGGTCGGTTCCGCTCTGCCGGAGGCGAAATTTTCTTTCGGGTTTGTGACCGCGTAAGTTGTGTTATTGACACACGTTACCCGGTAACTGATCAAACCCGGCGTTTAACCGGGTGCAACACACACAGCGCCTGCGGCAGTATGGTATCCTGCCGCAGGCGCGAGGTATCCGCTCATATGGGCCGCGTAGCGCGTGCTATTGACAGTTCGATAATCGTATGGTATCCATGCTTGGGCAGCATACGGTAACATATCGTTCATTCCTGTTTTCGTTGGCAGCGGCGGTGCCTGTCGGCAACCCTGATTGTTGCGCTACGCGGGGACTGGGGAACACCAACCCGGGTCTGTCTATCTGTCGTGTGGGGGTTCTCCGTGACAAAACGCCGCGTCAGAAATGCATTTGCACATGCTCCAGTCCGGGCGCGGAAGTTATACGAAAAGGCGCATTCGCTACATGCTTATACGCATGGATTTTTATTTCTTATCATCGAAGAGGTAGTCCGTTATGGCTGATAAATCGTTGAGTAGAGTTGCAGCAAATCTGGATAATACCCCATGGGACCATAAGTGGGGATTTGCCGATACCAAAATGCTGATCAAAGAAGATCGGTCAGTGTTTATGACCGGCAGTCGCTATGCGTTGTCAGGGTTTGATATGCCGGAACTTCTACCGTTTATTGAAAAGACCCTGGGCATTACGATCGATCTGCACGATATTAAAGCGGAATGCCCGGAAAAACCCGTTCCGCCGCCAATCAAAAATGAGCGGTTCTGCCGGGCCGTTGCGCGTATCTTCGCCGAGTCGCGCTATACCTTCGATGCCCGTGAGCGGCTTCTGCATAGCCACGGCCAGACAACGGCGGAAGAGGTCTACAAGGTACTCTACTCGCGCCTGGAACGTGTGGCGGATATGGTCTTCTTCTGCGAGTCGGAGGAGGATGCCGTCAAACTGGTTGCGCTGGCACGCGAGCATAATGTCTGCCTGGTGCCCTACGGTGGTGGAACCAGTGTGAGTTGTGCGCTCAAACTGCCGGCAAATGAGCGGCGCATGATTGTCTCGATTGATATGCGCCGGATGAATACAATCGAGTGGATCGACCGGGAGAATTTTCGCGCCTGCGTGCAGGCCGGCATTACCGGCAGCGACCTGGAGGCGGAACTGGAACGCGAGGGCTTTACCAGCGGCCATGAGCCGGACAGCATAGAGCTATCAACCCTGGGTGGTTGGGTCGCCACCAATGCCAGTGGCATGAAGAAGAATCGCTACGGCAATATTGAAGACATTGTCGAGAATGTAACCATGATTACCCCACAGGGCATTGTGGAGCAGATTGATGCGATGCCGCGTATGGCGATGGGTATACAGCCGCAGCATCTGCTCTTTGGCAGTGAGGGTACGCTGGGGTTGATTACCAAAGCGGTGATTAAAATTCACAAACTGCCCCAGACCAAGAAGTATGGCTCGATTGTCTTTCCCAACTTCAAGCGGGGTGTCGATTGCCTCTACGAACTGCGGCGCGCAAATATTATCCCCGCGAGTATTCGCCTGCTGGACAATATCCAGTTCCGTTTCGGCATGGTGCTCAAGCCGCGCCCTACCTCAAAAGATGCGTTGATCTCAAAGCTGCAGAAATTTTACCTCTCCTCGATGAAACATTTTGATTTCAACGAAATGGTTGGCGCAACTATTGTGATGGAGGGCACGGCGGAAGAGGTCGCCTACCAGGAGAAGAATATTTACCGCATTGCCAAGAAGTATGGCGGTATTCCCGGCGGTGAGCACAACGGTAAGCGTGGGTATATGCTGACCTACGCAATTGCCTCTATTCGTGATTTTCTGGCGGCGTACCATATCACCGGCGAGACCTACGAAACCACTGTCCCATGGAACAAGATCCACGAGGTGTGCGACGCGGTCGCGCAGCGCGGTCGGGAGTTGCACGAGGCGTACGGTCTGCCCGGACGACCCTACATTTCACCACGAGTTACGCAATTGTACCATACCGGCGTCTGTATCTACTTTACCCATGGGTTTTCCACCCAGGGTATTGAAGCTCCCGACGAGATCCTGAGCAAGATTGATCATATCTTGCGCGAGACGATTATGGAGCATGGTGGCTCGATTTCGCATCACCACGGGGTAGGCAAGCTGCGCAAGGATTTTCTGTCGAAGACGATCTCCCCGGCGAGTATCTGTCTGCTGCAAGATGTGAAGAGGGTGAGCGATCCGCAGAATATCTTTGGTATTCGTAACAATGTATTCGCGGATGGGGAATAGTAAGAACGCGGGTTCATAAACATTAATGATCAGGAAACCCGGCTTCAGTCGAACCAGGCGTTCCCGGCAGTATGTCGCTGTCGAGGTAGGCATCCAACCGGCTTCAGTCGGGACTTCAGGATATTCTATATCCGGACTGGTTTTCAAACCTTATAAGCCGTGACTCCTGACGATTGATAGCTGGGGTTAATTACCCGAGGTACGTGGTCGGTTCCAAATCAGGGGTTCATCTGAATGAACAGCCCGATTCACCTCCGGCAGTGTGGCATCTTCCGCCCTGCCGGAGGCGGAATCTCCTGTCAGGTCAACGACCGCGTAACTCGTGTTAATGACAGGACGTACGCGGTGCTGCCGGTTCCATCTTGGTACCAGACCTGCATGCCAGAATCGCCTGCGGCAGCGTGGTACGTTTATATGCTTTTGCACAAAACATTTACACGTTGTGCAAATGTTTTGTGCAAAAAAATGGCATCTTCCGCCCTGCCGGAGGCGAATCGGGCCGGTTGTCCAGGTAGACACCTGGTT
>CAKZQX010001035.1 GCA_937141995.1 uncultured Chloroflexaceae bacterium
CCAGGATAAAATCGGTCACGTCGGTACTATTTGCCAGGTCCAGCGTTCCCGCCGACACAACCGGCGGCACCGTGTCCAGGAAGATCGTCCGGGGGTAGGGCTGCTGATTGCCACTTCCATCCGTTATGCTTACCGTCAGATTGTTTGCGCCCTGCGGCGGACTGCTCGACAGGAAGGGCACCTCGGCGCGATAGACATTGCCCTGAATCGGAACCGGCGTATTCCCGATCTGTTGGCGCGCCAGGCCGCTGCACTCGCCCGGTAAGGCCCGAATATCCAGCAGGAAGCGCGGCACGCGGGTGTAGCGCGGGTTGCCCCCGCCGGCTCCATTCAGTGCGGTATCCTGACGGAGCGCCGCGTCTGCTAAGGCGGTGTGCCGGTTGAGGAAGGGATTTTGGACGGTGACTTGAGCAGCCACGCCGGGATCGAGCAGGATTGTATCGGTCAGAATGGGTGAGGCAAAGGTCGGGCGTGTCGCGTTACGCAGGTGGGCAAAGACAGTCCGCACGGCACAGTCGTTCCCGCCGGCCGGGACCAGTTCCCAGGCCACATCGCCGTCGTCCGGAAGCGGTGCATAGTCGGTAAAAGTGACCCCATCATTGCTCAACTGGTACTGATCGGGATTGCCGCTATCGGCACCCAGTTGCACCAGCACACTGCGCGCGTCGGTAATCGGTGCGTCGCTATTTATCCGGATCTGCCCGGTGGTCTGAATGATGCCACCTTCGGCCGCAAACAGGGTGTAACGCACGCGCCCCGCCCCCGGCGACTCGTAGACGGCGTGCCCAAACGAGGTGCCGTCACGGAAGTTAGCCGCGCTATCAACATTGGCGATAAACCCGCGCGTGTCGGCACGGGTGGGTCCGACCCACTGCGCATCCAATTGCTTGAAAGCGGCAAACACTTCGGGATCATCGGTCTGCTCACTGAGCCAGATCAGGTAGAGATTGCCCTGCGCATCGGCGCTGACCGACACCCGTCCGGGAATGGGGCGGTCTTCGCCGCTCACAATGATCAACGAGCGCGCCCAGGTGCCATCAGGCCGCTGCTGCGCATACCAGACCTCATTATTTTCCACGCCGCGCCAGGCCACATGAATCGTTCCATCCGGGCCAACCGCGCCCGATGGATCGGCAAAAAAGTTCCCGCCGCCATCGACCCGGCTCTTGATAAACTGGCTGCCATTCCAGATCGAGGCGAAGATCGCTCCATTCTCGGAGGCATGCGCAATCACCACCGTGCCATTCGGTCCAGTCGCCATGACCGGCGTTCCCCGTGCAACTTCATCCCCGGCGACAGCCCGGGTTGAAGACCAATTGACGCCATCGTTGTTGGAAACCCGGTAGCGCATTTCGAAATCACTCCGCCAGGTGACAAAAATCTCCCCCGTGGTAAAGGAGACCCCCACGTCAACCGCGACGTCAAATTCCTCCGTTGAGGCAACGGTGCGCAGCGGGCCAAACCCGCCATCCGGAAAAGTTCGGCGCAGCAAGATGCGCGCGCTCTCCCGGTCAATCCAGGCCACATAAATTGATCCATCCGGGCCAGGCGTCGTTGCAGCCGTGGCAGAATCCGGCGCACCACTCGCTTCGCCCAGGATCAGGCGCTCCGACCAGGTAGGCGCGGCATCGGCCTTCTGCCAGTAGGCCGCCTTCGCGTCGGCATTTCCGACCAGATGCACCAGGTTGTTTGTGCCGGCGACAATGCTGGGGAATTTGACGTTCCCCGACGCGGGTACCGACTGATCCAGCAGGGCAACGGTGGCGGCAGCCGGAGCAACCTGCATAGAGTCGGTTGCCGGCGGCAGCAGGATGATCAGGATAAGCAGGATGCCGAGGGTGATGCCGGCCGGCCGGGGATGTATAGGTTGACATAAACGCGAAAATACAGATCGATGCGGTTTCATAGGCATATGCTATCGAACAACGGGGGCGGCTCTGGCGCAGAAGCCCCAACCCAACCCCCTCCTTCCTCTCCTTTACAGGAGTTACGCGGTCGT
Source organism: uncultured Chloroflexaceae bacterium (assembly GCA_937141995.1). Lineage (GTDB taxonomy): Bacteria > Chloroflexota > Chloroflexia > Chloroflexales > Chloroflexaceae > CAKZQX01. Next base: position 2,000 of record CAKZQX010001035.1, read on the forward strand.
TGACCCGACAAGCGATTCCGCCTCCGGCAGGGCGGTACCGGACATCTTTTTGAGAAGAATGTTGCACTCTGTG
>CAKZQX010001036.1 GCA_937141995.1 uncultured Chloroflexaceae bacterium
CCCCGCCTGCCCATTCTGCAAGACTATCTGCGGCGCGTGCTACTGTTTGACCAGACTCCAGGGACGTCAGCTACCTTTCATGATGCGCTGCCGAACTATGTACAGCAGCAGCACCGGCAGTGTATTCAGTGCAGTATGCCAATTCCTACCGAGCGCTGGATCTCTGGTGATGTGCGCTCCGATATCAAAGTGAATATGTTCTCCAATCGACTGAAGGGTGGACCGGGCGAACCGAAGCGCTTTATTTGTGGTATCTGCCAGATGCAATACCTGGTCGAAAAGCTAAACTATCGTGAGATTCGCGGTGAACAGACCGTCTATCTGCATTTCTTCCCCTACTCGTTTATGCCGGCACCGCTCATTCAGGCGTTGCGTGCCGAAATACAACTGGTCAAAAATGTAGATGTTCTGGCTGGCGCAGTACGCCTGAGAGACGGCATTGAAATACTAACAGAACTACGGCAAGAGCAACCCGTCAAGCTGTCTTTTACTTCGCGGACAAAGGAGGGTAAAGCGCAGCCATACGGCCTCTACCTGCCCGCCTACAGTGAAACAATCAGCGGCGTGCTGACCTTTCCAATCAACCCGCCCGGTGAAAATGATACGGATACGTTTCTGTTTGTCCTGCAGCATGCACTCTTGCTGCAACACCATTTTGGCTGTAAGGTGCTGGTCAGTACCGCCGCTACTCCTCCCCTGGAGCGCGATGCTTTTGGTGATGTATTTTTTGATCTAACACCCCTCAGCAGCCGGGGCCTGGTTCGCCAGCAGGATTACCGCGCCTACCAGGCTGATAGCCGGCAACGTGGCGAACTGTGGACTCTCTGGGATCAGATGGGGCGGTTGGGGCGCATCCGCCGGCAGCTTGTCACAGCAAAGGATGATCCCCTGGCAGACCTGGTTGTAGCGCTGGCTGATCATCCACTGCGCCTATTTTACGTAGCAGAAAAGCTAGTTGAAAGGCGTGTGGGAGATCAGGCATCCGGTCCGGGCTGGCTTATGCATAACATAGCGGACGATCTACGCCAACTGGCACTGAGTAGAGGAGACAAGGACATGAGCAAACTGGACACGCAACTGGAACGGCTGGCGGTGATTGCCTGGCAGGGTAGTCTACGCCGCCCGGGCTCGTGGAAAAAGAACTCACTCATGACGCCTTTGGATGAAGTGCTGACAAAGCTGCAGCAGATGGGGCAGGAACTCAATGAGGCGACGATCCGCGCTGCTGCTGCACAAGACTTGTACGAGCATATCGGGCGCGTACGTGACTCCGCCGGCTACAGTGCTGGTGCAGCAACTGAACGCGCCTGTCAGGAATTTGTGCAAGTTTTCTTCGATGAAGTCTATAACGATACCTACCAGGGTAAGCTTGCGCGTCTGCTCAATCATGAGAAGATCCTGCGTTCGGCGTTCCATTTCTACATCCGCCGCCAGATTCCGCAACGCCCGAAAGCCAATGGCGCACAGGCTGCAACTCCCGACACCGAGCCAGCAGTTACAGAAGACGATATCCCGCGAGAAGACCTGGATACATCGGCAGAATCCGCTGCTACTGAATAATCAACTGAATGAAAGGACACAATCCCATGAGCATCCTTGACACCTACGCCGACCGTCTGGTCGATACGTACCAGGCCTACCCGCATGGGCGCTTCGTCAGCCTGCTCTTGCTGCGACAGGTTGAGTCGGAAGCAATCTTTCGCACTGAAGGCAGCGGCGAGCCGTTGAATAAAGAATTTGTCTTTGCCGGCGAAAGTGACGACACACCGCTTATTCAGCGTGTCGTTATCAGTAAACGCAAGCAGACGGCAGTTGAGCGGCGCATTGGACGTGAGAGCCTGCGCGAGCACAATTTGCTCTATCCGGCAGGTAAAGAGCAGCGCATCTGCTCACTCAACACAAACAACCCCTGCGAACGCTGTATTGATTGTATGGTCTATGGCTATGCCGCCGGTGGTGGCGGTGCGCAACGGTCGCGGGTCATTACCGACGACGCCTTCAGCCTGCACGCCGCACCACTGATTGTCGGCACACGGCAGTTTAATGCTCTGTTTGACAATAGCACAATGCGTGATCCGGAAACGAACAAGGCTTCAACCAGCATTGGCACGGATGAGTATATCCGACCGGAGGCGCTCTTCTTCGACATTGAAACGCTCAAAGATGTCACCCCGGATGAACTGCGCTATATCCTGGGTAATGTGTTGCGGGCAACCCGCTATGGAGCAATCTCATCGCGCATTGGCAAGGTACGCAATCACCTGATTGGCGTGGCCTTTAGTGATTGCGAGTTATTCTCCAACCTTGAGTGGGTCCAGCATACCTACACGCACCTGAGTGATGGACAGACCGAGCCGGACTTTCCGCTGTACGTCAACCGTGTAGTCCAGGCTGCCCGTCAAAGTGCCGCCGACCTGCGCCGGCGCGTAATCGGGCGCGTTGAGTGGCTGTCCAGTGACGAACTGGGGACGTTGGTGACCGAGGTCGGCGCACTCTATGCTGACCGCGATGCACTGGCAGCATTCCTGCAACGGCTGG
>CAKZQX010001037.1 GCA_937141995.1 uncultured Chloroflexaceae bacterium
TTCGAGAAGCTGGCCGGTCGGTATATGGGCTTCTTGCAGTGTACCAGTGTTCTCATTTGGTTGCGCTACATGTCAAATATCAACAGAACCTAGTTCAAATACGAGAAGTGGAGATCCAGGACGTGTCATCCATGGCAGCTTTGTATCAGCAGGTATTCTTTGATTATTTTCTTATCATTTATATGGTTGAGCACCCATCCGAAGTTGTAGAAATGGGGCAACGCGGGCGAACATTAGTTGAACGCGAGTATAGCTGGTCGGCCATTGTTGCTCGTTGGCTTGCGGAGTTAAATGTATGAGCGAACGTCGGCGTATTGAACATGAGTATCAACGGCGCGCGGAGGCGCCGTTATACCGCCACCTCTATACTGTTTTTAACCGTGCCAACTTACACGCTATGCAATCGCGCGAACAATCACTCCTGGCACTTTTGCAACGGCAGGGTTTGCATGATCTGACGAAGACACGACTGCTGGATATTGGCTGTGGCAGTGGTGGCGAGCTCCTACGTTGGATTGGGTATGGCTGTATGCCATTTAATTGTGCTGGTATCGATCTTCTATCAAGTCGTGTTACGCTGGCCCGATTGCGGTTGCCGGCAGGTACCCAGGTGCAGCAGGGTGATGCCAGTCATCTGCCATATCAGGATGCTCTGTTCGATATTGTAACTCAGTTTACGGTCTTCTCCTCCATCCTTAATCCGGAAATACGTCGGAGAATAGCGACCGAAATACTTCGTGTGCTGCGCCCTGATGGGTTGATTATCTGGTACGATTTCTGGTTCAATCCGATTAACCGACAAACGCGTGGTGTTCGACTGAATGAAATCAAGGCACTCTTCCCGAACTGTCATTATGATGCCCGGCAGATTACCCTGGCTCCACCATTGGCACGCTATATTGTGCCGCGTTCATGGCTCTTTGCCACTTTGCTGGAAAAGTTGCCGCTACGGACGCACTGGCTTGTAGGCATACGGAAGAGTAGTACCACATGAACTTTGTATAGTAACGATTCTGGTTCACCGTGATCTGTATCGGACAGGAGTTTGTAATCACGCCACACTTTCTGAAGTTGACGTAATTCCAGTGTGCCAGTCTGCTCTGTCTTTCGTGTTAGCATGAGCGTCGATCTGTGGTACTATAAGCTATTCTTGCGCGTGACATTTTTGTATAATACAAGGTTACCAGGTGTAACCTGTTAAATATTATGACAACTAAACCACCTGCATCCTTTGATCATCTGGGCAGTCAACCCCTTGACTACCTCGACTATTTTGTCGAATGGGGCACACCTCAGTGGCAACATCTGATAGACTGGTCGTTCACGGAATTTCTCGGAAAAGACTTAACCAACCTGAAAGTTCTCGATATCGGAACACGTTATGGCAAGATGGCCTGTCTGTTTGCGTTGTTAGGTGCCAAAGTAACTGGTGTAGATATTCATTTGGATTATCTCCAGTCAGCGCGGTTAGAGGCACAAAGGCTAAAAGTACAAGACTCGACCTGTTTCTTACAATATGATGGGTATCTGAGTATTTTTGGTAGTGAAATGTTTGATATTGTGTTTACAAAAAGCGTGTTAGTCTTAGTAAATGAACTTGATGCATATTTACAGGATATAAGAAGAATCTTGAAACCTGAAGGGAAATTTGTGTTTGTCGAGAATGGATATGGTAATGTTCTTTTACACAAAATGCGTGCTCTTAGACATCGCTCATGGAGTTATCAGGATGCTCGTTATTTTACAAAACGAGAGTTTTATCTTGTCAGGCAAATTTTTCCTTCTGTAATGACCAGAAGAGTTTATGTTCCGCCTATATGGATGATGTATGGCAAGAAGACAGCTTGACCTTGTTATGATGCGTAAAACTTTTCTTCCCTTTGCTCTGCCGGATATCACTGAGGCTGAGATTGCCGAGGTTGTGGCAGCGCTACAGAGTAACTGGATCACAACGGGGCCACGCACGCGGCAGTTTGAGCAGGACTTTGCTGCCTACCTTGGAGTGGCCGAAGCGCTTGGTCTGAACTCTTGCACTGCGGGGCTGCATGTAGCCCTGGCAGCCGCAGGCATTGGCCCGGGTGATGAGGTTATTACGACAACCTTCACCTTTTGTGCGACGGTCAATGTAATTGAACATGTTGGTGCGCGCCCGGTACTGGTAGATATTACTCCCGATACCTTGAATATTGATCCGGCACGGGTTGAAGCGGCGGTATCTTCCCGCACGCGGGCTGTGATACCAGTGCATTATGGTGGTCAGTGCTGTGATATGCAGTCGATTGTTGCCCTTGCACGCGATCATGATCTCACCGTGATCGAGGATTGTGCGCACGCGCTGCCGGCAACGTGTGATGGTCATACCGCCGGTACCCTGGGTGATTTTGCATCGTTCAGCTTCTATGCGACAAAAACCATGACAACGGCTGAAGGAGGCATGCTCGTTGCTCGCGAGCCCGACCGGCTTGATCAGGCGCGGATCTTTAGTCTGCATGGAATGAGTCGGGATGCATGGAAGCGGTTTTCCGCCACGGGCTCGTGGTACTATGAGGTCGTTGTACCGGGATTTAAGTATAATATGACCGATCTAAGCGCAGCGTTAGGGCTGACCCAATTGCGACGGCTTGAGGAGATGCAGCACAAACGGGAGTTGATTGCGGCAGTTTATAATCAAGCTTTTCAAACCGTTTCTGCATTGGAGATACCATCTGTCCGCCCAGGTATGCGCCACGCATGGCACCTCTATCCACTGCGGTTGCACCTGGAACAGTTACGTATTGATCGTGCCCAATTCATTGAAGAGCTGAAGCACCAGAATATCGGAACGAGTGTTCACTATATTCCAATACATCTGCATCCCTTCTATCGGGATCGGTATGGCTACCATCCTGAGCGTTTTCCGGTGGCACGACATGAGTACGAACGACTGATTTCATTGCCAATATACTCACAGATGTCGTTGCAAGATGCCGATGATGTTGCGGCGGCCGTTATGACACTGGTGGAAAGGTTTCGCCGATGAAACGAGTGCTAGACATAAGCGCGGCTGTGGTGGGGTTAATGGTATTAGGAATTCCGATGCTGGTAGTTGCGCTGCTAATACGCTGGGACTCACCTGGCCCTATATTCTACCGTGCGCGCCGCATAGGATGTC
>CAKZQX010001038.1 GCA_937141995.1 uncultured Chloroflexaceae bacterium
AAAAAAGAGAACCGGAATTAAAGCCATGCCAAAAAGAGCCGGAATCAGGCGAGTGCTCCACTCACTGGTTCCTAACCCACGTAACAGCAGGCTTATTAGCATTGTTGAAACCGGAGAGCTAGTAGCATTTCCATTAGGAAAATCTTTGGTGTTCTCTATAGTAAATATCTCATCAATCCAAAAACTCCATTCACCCAACTTATAGAAACGTAATACTCCGGCAAGTATGGTAATGCTAATGAGGATTATATATTGAAAGGATTGTCTGTTTTTGATGCTGATAGTGAGGTCATGCATGTTTATTTTAATCATGTTTTGTCACTCTTCTTAACAACTATAATAAATCAGCGTTCAAATACTATGTTATTTCTATCTGACGGTAGTGTCACTGAGGAGGGGTGGAAGGTCAATAAATGCTCTCTCGCTTTTCACACGACGAACAGGTTACAGCAGCCATAAGTCTACTAGATTGATAATGCCAGACTTATGGTTCTGGGCCGGAAAACTTATATATATCCTACTATCGCCAGATGAATGTCTTAAAACAAGGTTGTGCTGTTGAATGTTAGATTTGTCATCTTTTGGCCGATCCGGGGGATTGGTCTGCTACTGATTTGTTGTCATCGCCACCGCAGTCACTGAGGACGCAGAGGTAATGCACGGGAACGGGCAGTGCTGTCTGTGCCCGTTGTGCCCGTTCCCGTACATTGCTGGTTTGATAGCAAACTGGTATGCGGAGGAGAGTCTGGTCTGATCTGAAGCAGAAACCGGGCGGACGGGCCACTGCGAAAGATGAAGATATAGGCAGGTGTTGGATGAATAAACGCTAACCTTGCAGGCGCTAGAGCACGCCTTTGGTGCTGGGCACCGAGCCGGCCAGTCGCTCATCGATGCGGGTCGCCGCATCCAGTGCGCGCCCCAGCGCCTTGAAGATGCCCTCGACCTTGTGATGGTCATTGTGGCCGTAGAGCACCTGTGCGTGCAGGTTTAGTCGCCCGTGGAAGGCGATGCTCTCAAGCAGGTGCGGGATCAGGTCGGTGCCCAGTTGCCCCACACGCGGCGTCACAAAGGTGGCCTGCACCACACAGTAGGGCCGCCCGCCCAGGTCCACCGCAACCAGCGCCAGCGCCTCGTCCATAGGTACAAAGCTGTGGGCCGTGCGCACCAGTCCGCGCCGCTCGCCCAGCGCCTGGTTGAGCGCCTGCCCCAGGCAGATGCAGGTATCCTCGGCGGTGTGATGTTCATCGACATGCAGATCGCCCGTGGCCCGCACAGTCAGATCGAACAGGCCATGCTTTGCCCAGAGCGTCAGCATATGGTCGAGAAAGCCGACGCCGGTCTGCACCTCGGCATGTCCGCTTCCGTCGATGGTTAGCTCCAGATGAATATCAGTTTCGCCCGTCCGGCGATCAATCGTTGCATTGCGCATAGGTTTGATCCGTAGTTCGTAATCCGTAGTCCGTAACTTCGGTTCTTATCCTTTATTTTCCGATGAGGGCGAGGACTTCATCCAGGACCAGGCCGTTAGTGCCCAACCCCTCTTCCCCGGCGATGGTCGGAACGCCGCGCCAGTCGGTGAAGGTACCGCCCGCCTCCTGCATGATCGGCAACAGCGCCGCCGCATCCCAGATATTCATCACCGGGTCCAGCATGGCTTCGGCCCGCCCGGTGGCAACCAGCAGGTAGCCGTAGCAATCGCCCCAGGTGCGAAACTCGCCCGCCGCCGCAACCAGCCGCGCAAATGCCTCGCCCTTACCATAGCGGTCATAGCGATTCGCCCGCGTCGCCAGCAGCAGCCCCTCCGACAGCGTTGTGACCGACGAAACCCGGCAGGGCCGCCCATTCCACCAGCAGCCCAGCCCCCGCGCCGCATAGACAATCTCGTCCAGCGCGGGGATATTGACCACGCCCAGCACCGGCTCCCCGGCCTGCTCCAGGCCCAGCATCACCCCGTAGAGCGGCACCCCGCGAATAAACGACTTGGTGCCGTCAATCGGGTCGATAATCCAGCGCCACGCCGCATCGCTGCTGCCGGTCGCGCCCTCCTCCTCACCCAGCAGGGCATGGTCGGGATAGCGTGCGCTGATCACGGCCCGCAGGTAGCTCTCAGCCTCCCGGTCGGCAACGGTAACGGGCGACTCATCGGCCTTGCGGTCAATCGCCACGCCCGCCTGAAAGTAGCGCCGGGTGATCTTGCCGGCCTGCCAGGCGATTTCGTGCGCAAAGGTGAGCAGTTCATCGAGTGTCTCCGCCATAACTCCTCCTGCAAAGAACAGAGAACAAAGAACAGAGAACAAGATCACGGTATTTGTTCTTTGTTCTTTCGGTTCTTTGTTCTTGCTACCGTTTTAACGCCTGTAATAATCTGTCGTTCTGCTCCGGTGTGCCGACGCTGATGCGGATACAGTCGCGCAGCCCCGGCTTGCGATAGTAGCGCACCAGGATGCCCTCCCGCTCCAGCGCCTGCTTGAGGTCGCCGGCATTGCCCTCCCGCACCCGGCAGAGGATAAAGTTAGCATGACTGGGGTAGACCTGCAGGAAGGGCAGGGTCTGCAACTCCGCCAGCAACTGCTCGCGCCCGGCGACGATGCGCGCCACATTCGCCCGCAGGTAGTCCAGATCCGCGAGTGAGGCCAGCGCAGCCACTTGCGCCGCCAGGTTGACATTGTAGGGCTGCTTGATCTTCCAGAGATGCGCGGCCAACTCCTCCGGCATCAGGCCATAGCCCACGCGCAACCCGGCCAACCCGGCCCACTTGCTGAAGGTTCGCAGCACCACCAGGTTTTCATACCGCCCCACCCAACTGCTCACGCCAGTCTGCCCGTTGCCGGTCGGCCCCGGGCTTTCGGCAAACTCGATATAGGCTTCATCCACCACCACCAGCAGCGGTAACTGCAGCAGCCGTTCGATCTCCTCGGGGGGCGTCAGGTTGCCGCTGGGGTTATTAGGCGAGGTCAGGAAGAGCAGCTTCGCGCCAGTCGCAGCGGCGGCCTGCTCAATCGCCGGAACATCCAGCGCAAAATCGGCGCGGCGCGGCACCTCCACCACGCGGCCCGCGCAGACCGCCGTGTCGAAGGCGTACATGCCAAAGGTGGGCGGGCAGTCGATCACCGCATCGCCGGGCTGCAGAAACAGCCGCAGCAGCAGATCGATCACCTCATCGGCCCCGGAGCCGCAGACGATCCGCTCAACCGGCTGGCCGGTGTAGGCGCTCAACGCCTGTCGCAACCGGGAATGCTCCGGATCGGGATAGATCGCATAGTGCGGCTCGGCCGCCAGCGCCGCCAGCGCGCGCGGCGCGGGACCATAGGGATTCTCATTGGCATCCAGCTTGATAATCCGCTCAACCGGCAGCCCCAGCCGCGCCGCCAGCACATCGAGCGGCACAATTGGCGTGTAGGGCTCCAATTCGGCAATATCCGGGCGTATCAGATCGGCAATCCGCGACATACGCTGCTCCTGCGCTGCTTCGAGACTCTCGTCAGTCCGTAGTATAGCATGCCCTTGCGGTTGCAGTGACGCAGCATTGCAGCACGACCGTTATGCCGATGCTTATACCAATGTGCCGGCAAACAGCAATCAACCGGAACGGGCGCAACCGACGCAACGGCGGCACGTTCCCGTTGATCATCGCTGCGTCCTCGGTGTGCGCAGTGGCGATGACAACAAATCGGTATCAGGTGCGCAATCCGCGCTCACGCAGACGGGCATCAAGCCAGGTGGCATCGTCGGGGGAAAGGTCCGGCGGAGGTGGATCGGCGCGATAATCAACCTGCAGATCATAGCGCGCATTACGGTAGACCTGCTGCACCACCTGAGTGAGCGATAGGGCGACATCCGGATCGGGATAGCGCAGGGGTACCGGCACGGTTGGCAGCGGTTGTTGCAGGGCGCAGGGCCAGATGGCGATTTCGGGTCGGCGTTCCGCCCGGCTCAGGAGGATAAAGTAGGGGGCGTCGGGCAGAGTTCTGGGGTGTGCTACCTGTGGCCGGCGACCGTTCCGCAACAGGTCAACTTCGAGGAGATGCGCATCACTGCGGAATAACTCCTGCCGCTTTTTCTCATAGGCATCGGCCCCCTCGGCCCCCGGGCGCTTGTTAACCGGGGCGAGCAGTTCAATCGCCGTGACCAGCGTTTCTTCACCGATGGCGCGAATCTCGATGCGTGCATAGCGGGTCGGCAGTTCCATCAGCGTGGTACCGAGGAGTGGAGGGGTATCAATAGCCGCTGAAACCTCCGGTACGCCTGGTTCCTCCCGTTCATACACGGCAACATCCGGCACGATGGCCCGGCGCGCCGGCGCAATTTCGATCTGCTCAAAGGCAACATACGGAGTGATCTGCGCAATGTAGCGGGGCACAAGTTGCGGCTGAAGCTGGTCGCGTATCGCTGTGATAAACCCGGCCTGTACATCGGGCCAGCGGCGCGGCAGCTCGAGATAGGGGTCCATTCCCGGAAATGGCGGCTCCATATGGATGACTCCTTTCTGCTGCCCTGCCATGATACCATGTTTGATGGTGTGCATGCTCGTGGTGGGTGCAGCAGTGGCCCGGCGGCCAGGCAACCATCCATGGCCAGGGTGGGGAACAATTGCCTGTAGGGGCGCAGCATTGGCCTGGCGGTCAGGCAACCACGGCGGAGGTGGGGGATAATTGCCAGCAAGGAAATTACAACCGGGTTGCGGCAGCCAATGCTGCGCCCCTACGCGTCATCGTGTCATCGCGTCATCGCATCACCATCGCATCACCGCATCGCCGCATCATCCCACTGCACCCACCAGAGGCACAGCACGACCCGCCAAAGTCGCGCCCAGGTGGGGTCCACGCCCGCGGCGTCCGTGTGGACGGCGGTGTTGGGACGCTGTAGGAATTGCAAAGCTATTCACACCAACGTACCTGTTTCTGTATTTTTATGAAAGCTTATTTCTATCTCTTTCGTATTTATATTCTTTACATATCATTGCTTCGAACAAAGTCGCCGGGAGTAACAATAGAAATCCCACGGTACGGATGAAGTTCCAGAAGATCCTTATCTCCGCTGAGGATAGCCGTCGCGCTTCCGGTGAGGGCCAACTCCAAAAATTTGTTATCGTTGGGATCACGACAGTCAGTGACATGGGTGGTAATCGTGAGGAGGGTTGTCTGCCGAAGCAGCAATGATACTACTAATCGCCGGTTCGTCTGGGGAATATAACGGTCAAACTTTGGCCGTGTAATAACCTGCATGACCTCCAAGATAGTTGGTTCTGAAACGAACAGTTCCCCAAGCGTAAGCACTTTATCGAGTGCCTGGCGTGCAATCGATTGGGGAAGGAGTACGGCACTAATACATGTGTTTGTATCAACAACGTAGCGCTTACTCATCTTCGTTTAACAGTTGGTCGAGAATCTCGGGAGTTAATCCTCGTCGCTGTGCCTCATTTCCAATGACATCCAGTATGTGCTGTGCAGAGAGCGTATCAGGCATGATCATATCTTGCAGAAAGAGACGAATGAGAAGGTTAATCTTCTGCCGCTCTTCGTCGGATGCAGTATTATATTTTTCAGCCACATCTTTATCGAGTGTAATAGTAATCGTTGCTTCACTCATTGTACACGCCCTTCATATTCATAACTGCCAGACCTCGATCACGAGTATAGCATGTATTGGAACGGCGTGCTCCACGGTTCCGTTTGCAACATAATCTGATGGTAGTGCCGTCTGTAGCGGCCCAACGGTGGCCGTCACCGGCGCTGCCGGCAGGCGTGGGGATCGCCGCCCACCACTGGCACACACCAACCGTTCAAAGTCGTGCCCAGTTCAAGGCCGCGCCGGCGGCGTCCGAGTGCAAGGCGCTGTTGGGTTAGCCTACAACGAGGTGAAATGCCGCACATAAACCAGGTTCTGAACTATTAGACTTTTATTTGTGCTATTTTAGGAAACACCCTACTATTTTATTGATATTTATTTAACCAATAACTATAATCCGCTTTTTATCAGCCTTGCCCGTTTAAAGATCTTTCTTTAACCCAATATGTATAATGTGTTTATGGTGACTGAAGCAAGGTTTGTCGCGATAATGTCGTCGCCAAGCAATATTTTCCTCAATTGCGTATACTGACCACGCACCGGAAGCGTATATTGTTCAACTAATTGCTCAGGAATATTCACAATCCACACTTCCGGAACCGCTGCCGCGGCATACCGTGGCACCTTTTCTTCGCGATCATATGTCAATGTCGTATCTGCTACTTCAATGACTAAGAGGATATCATCGGCAGTCGGATGCGCTGCGCCATAAAAATCATCGCGATAATGGAGCACGGCAATATCCGGTTGTGGTTCCGTGTTATCGGTTAATCGTACCGGATTTTGTGGGCTCACGATAGCCGTATCCTGCACCTGTTGGGGCAATAGTTTGACGATTTTACTCACAATAGCGGCATGCTGCGGACCAATCGGGCTCATATTCCGAATCTCCCCATCAATGAGCTCAACCCGCTCGTCCTCAGTCAGAATTCCCGTCTCACGCATCCGTGCGTAGTCGTGAACTGTAAAGGTGCGTCGTGTAAATGCTACGGCCATTCCTCATTCCTCCGGTTTGTTGGTACGCTGCACACGCCTACTCCAAGTATACACGATTGCCTTCCCCGTGGAAGACGCGTCCGGCCTGCCCAACGCTCTGCGTCACCGGCGCCGCTGGCAGGCGGTGTGATCGATACCGACCGCAGGCACACACCGACCGTCCAAAGTCGCACCCAACTCAGGGCCGCGCCGGCGGCGTCCGTGTGGACGGCGGTGTTGGGCTGATCTAGCCTTCATCCCTTAGCGAGGTGATTAACTGATCCTCAAACTGCTTCTTAGGTTTGTTGCTCTTGAAATATACTGCATGGGAATACTTATCCCGCTTGCGATCGGCCTGTGCTCGTTCACGAAGAGTAAGAGCTTTCGCAATTTTTACTGAATCACTATATAAAGACCATATTTGCTCAACGTTGCTATAAGCACGAACAATAGTCTGTTGATCTGCTAGTTTACCCATAATATATAGAACATAATATGAGGCATGAACAAGGAATACATCATCTTCGCTGTCCAATAGTACAGGTTTGGCATTCCTTTTCTCTAACTCGATACGCTCGAATAGAGTATATGCGAGTAACACCTTATCAGCCGTCAGGTTATCATTGAAAACCTCCTCATACTTCTCTGAAAAGATAAGAGACTTTTGATTTTTTGCCTCTCCGGGCATATCATTATAAAATGCCAACAAAACTTGTCCAACTTTTTCCGCATCGATCCTCTTGCTCTTTGGCTGACTAACATACTGATTTCGCTTACGCTCATAGTAAAGACCCTTAGCTAAAAACTCTTTCTCAAGTTTCTGCTGTACAAAATCAATTGATCTTATATCTCTGCTCTTTACAGGGTTCTGGCTATTAGTATACTCTGCAATCTTTGTACTTAATTCGACATTGCGAGTTTCGTAAATCCGACAAAGAACCGTCACATCCTCAAATTTCTCGGGTTCCTCACAAAAAGCATCATATAATGCGTGGATCGTTTGACTTCCGTTTACAACTTGAATATTACTAAGCTCAATGACAGGAGATCGCATAGCCTTAATATACTGGAAATTATCACAGGTCATGGTAATTCCATTATTAAAGTAAAAAAACCTATGATTTTCTTCAGACAAAGCCGTGCCCTTGATATTTCTGTTAATTTTCGACCGTTGCTGGAGATATAAGCGCACATTGTCCTCAAAAGCGTCTTCAAGAATCCCATAATCTCTTATGAGAGTGTAATCTTCAATATCAGAGTAGTTTCGCATATTCCCATCATCAAGCACTATACGTATTAAGTCGCGAACATCAATATCCGCGATTAGTGCGCGAATATCACCACCAGTCTTTTCGAAAAAGTTTTTGTCTATAGCACGAAGTTTTGCGTTTACCTTTTGCTTGTCCTTCTTCGTCAAGAGATTTACTAGATCTCCCATGAGATGATACCTAATCTCGAAGTTAGCGTGCATTTGAATTTCGCGCTCGAAGCGCTCACCTTCTAATTTTTCTAGCCCCTTATAATGGTTTGCACACAAATGTATCACAAAACTCGGATTAACATTTTCGAAAATAGCCCAAATCTCTTCAACTTTAGCATATAGAGGCATATTAACGGTACTCTTTATATGCCCATCCTTAGAAAGCAATGAGCCTATAAAACCTATGAATTTATCAATCTCACCAGACGGATAGTTATTCTTTGTTTTTTCAAACTTATCTGTGTATTTACAATTAAAAAAATGAATTATCGGCTTAACGCCGCTACTATCGATAAACACCGCATCTACACCTCTATCGTGACCCCCAGTAGATCCAATAGAAGTCAAATAGTGGTTGTCTGTAATAGAATCCTCAATCTCATCGTCTTGCAATCCAAGTACAGCTTTGAGGACTAGATAATAAAAAGCGTTAGATGGATCTTTGATACTATAATCACTCATATACTTTCTAACACAACTACTAA
>CAKZQX010001039.1 GCA_937141995.1 uncultured Chloroflexaceae bacterium
CTTCTCTACAAACTGGGACTGAACGACCGGCTGGGCGCGGTCGACAGCGGATCGGGGGCGGGGTTGGGGCCGGGCGCGCGCACAATCGCAACGGCCAGTTGGATTGTTCTGCCGGTGGGCTGGCTGCGATCCTCGGGCACGGTCAGGTAGCCACACTCGACCCGCCGCCCGGCAACGCCACCAAACGGGCAGGCATCCAGGTCAAAGCGGACCACGGAGGCGGGAACGGCATCGACGATCTCGCCGCGCAGTTCATTGCCCAGCAGTCCGAGCAGCACATTGTAGGGCGGCGTGTTCTCCGGATGCACCTCGAAGCGCGCCCGCTCGAACCACTGCACTACATACTCCTGGCCGTTGCTCAACCGCTCGGTCTGGGCCGGGCTCAGCGGTAGCCCGAAGAGCGCCAGGCTCTCTTCCTCGCTCTTCCCGGCGCGGCCATCCAGTTCCAGACCGCCGGCGCGCCAGGCCGTCAAGATCGCGCCGCAGACATTCTGCCCGGTTTCCGGGAAGAAGCGGCAGTCCGGTTGCGGCGTATCGGCGGGGAACGTCTCCCCGTTGCGGCCGCTCTGCTCCAGGCGCTCAACCCCCAGGCGACCCAGCAGCACATCGAAGGGAGGCGGGTTGTTCGGGTGTAGCTCCAGCCGGGTGCGCTCAAACCACTGCACCTGGATGGTCTGTCCCTCGACGACCTGTGGTTGCTGGGGGGTAATCGGCATGCCAAAGACGGCCAGTCCGCCATGCTGCTCCCAGAAGGAATAGATGCGTCCGCCAATACACTGGCCGGTTTCCGGGAAGCAGCGGCGGTTGGCCTGCGCCTCTGCTGCGCGTGGAACGGCCCCGGCCACCAGCAGCAGGCCGAGCGTGAGCAGCAGTAGCACTGGACGAAGCGAGCGAAGAGACATCGTGGGCTCCTTTCGATCGTGGGTGATGCGTGATGAGTTTTAAGTGTTGAGTTTTAAGTGTTGAGTGATGAGTGATACGGATTACGGGATACGGATTACGGGATACGGGATACGGACTACGGGATACGGACTACGGGATACGGACTACGGGATACGGATTACGGGATACGGATTACGGACTACGGACTACGGACTACGGACTTGCATACAGCCTCTTCCCAATCCTCCCAATCTCAGCGCGCAGGTATGCTGTCACTGTGCCCGCTATCTTAGCACGTCCTGGGGATTTTTCAATTGGCGAGTGGGGTGTTGGGATGGGCGAATAGGGTGGGATGCGCTGCCGGCATGCAAGATGTTCGGTAGGGACGCGCTTGTGCGCGTCCGCAGGATTGCCTGCGCATCAGGGCAATTTGTAATCAGGAGCTAACCAGAGGAATACGTGCGTATCAAGGAGCAATCTTATTATCACCACCCGGCCAGAAGTCATCAGGTAGTTCAGCATCAAAGTCTTCGCTTATCTGGGCGGCACCTTTATCGAGGCCCATAACACGCGGGGGGAGTTGCGCGTCGCGCTGCAACTCCTGAGCATAATGCTGCTTCAGCGTGTGCGCGAGCGCCTGAATGATTTCAAGCTGCTCAACCGGCGACAGTGCCCGGGCCGCGTTGAGAATATCTTGAACCGTTGTCATGATCATTTCCCCGTGACAGGTGGTTTTACTGTCTTGCCAGGGCATTGTACCGGATGCTATCTATACACCGCAACACCAGACCGGGAGCGTTGCGCGGGAGAAAAATCACGCTGGTTTGTAAATGCGCTCAATATTGCCACTCGTGAACTCCCCACCAGTGTCAATCCAACCCTTCGTCCTGACCGGCATTCAGCCCATTCCAATCGGCAAAACATTTGACAGGTTGCGCCGAAAAACGTACAATGCAGGCGCTACCGGTACGCTCCGGGTGTTGCCCCATGTGTCTACGCCTTGCCCGCATCGAACGCCGCGTCTGGTACAATACGCTACACGGTTGCCCGTTAACCCAAAGCTTTACATATATTTTAAGGTGTCATCCTATGGAGAAGTTCACAGCCGCGCAGATTCGTGAGCGCTACCTGCGCTTTTTTGAGCGCCACGGTCATACGATTGTTCCCAGTTCGTCGCTGCTTGTGCCCGACGACCCGACGCTGCTGTTCGCCAACTCCGGCATGGTGCAGTTTAAGAATCTCTTTCTGGGCCTGGAGCAGCGCCCCTACCAGCGGGCGACCACCACCCAGAAGTGCCTGCGCGTCTCCGGCAAGCATAACGACCTGGAGGAGGTTGGCCCTTCGCCGCGCCACCATACCTTCTTTGAGATGCTCGGGAACTTCTCGTTTGGCGACTACTTCAAGGCCGAGGCGATTCCGTTTGCCTGGGAATTGCTGACGCAGGAGTTTAAACTGCCGGTTGAGCGCCTCTGGTTTACGATCTTCGAGGGCAACGACCGCGTGCCCGCCGATGAGGAGGCGGCGCGGTTGTGGCAGCAGGTGGGCGCGTCCCCCGATCGTATTCTGCGCTTTGGCGAGAAGGATAACTTCTGGGTGATGGCCGATACCGGTCCCTGTGGTCCCTGCTCCGAGATTACGATCTATATCGGCGATGATCTCGACAAGATGAATGCCGCCGGGGTCAACAGCGACGACCCGGACTATGTCGAGATCTGGAACCTGGTCTTTATGCAGTTTGAACGCAGCACCATGCAGCCGCTGCCCCGTCCCTCGGTCGATACCGGCATGGGCCTGGAGCGCATGGCGATGGTGTTGCAGGGTGTGCATTCCACCTATGAAACCGACCTGTTTACGCCGATTATTGACCGCACGATGGCGCTGCTGGGCAGCGATGCGGCGCACTACCGCGCCCACCTGGGTAACTATCGCGCGATTGCCGACCATGCCCGCGCGGTTGCCTTCCTGATTGCCGACGGCGTGCTGCCCGGTAACAGCCAGCGCTCCTATGTGCTGCGGCGCATCCTGCGGCGGGCGGTCTACCAGGGCCACAAGATCGGTTTTGAGCGTCCCTTCCTGGCCGAAGTGGTTGACCGGGTGATCGCTGAGATGGGCACGGCGTACCCCGCCCTGCAGCAGCGGCGGGACTTTATCCTGGAGGCGGTCAACACCGAGGAGCAGCAGTTCCTGCGCACGCTGGCCGAGGGCCTGACCCGGCTCGACGGCATTATCGCGCAGATCAAAACTGCTGATGAGCGGGTTATTCCCGGCGATGATGCCTTCCGGCTCAAGGATACCTATGGCTTCCCGTTCGACCTGACGCAGAAGATCGCCGCCGAGCAGGATCTGGATGTTGATGAGTCGGGCTATGAAGCGAAGATGGCCGAGCAGCGCAAACGCAGCCGTGCGGCGGCCCAGTTCAAGCGCGGCGTCGATGTCGATATCTGGGTTGACCGCGCTATCCCGCCGACCGAGTTTATCGGTTACACGGAACTGGAGAGCCGCAGCCGCATTCTGGCGCTGGTCACGGAGGGCGATGATGTCAGCGCGGTGCAGGCCGGGCAGACGGTGCAGGTGGTGCTGGACCGCACGCCCTTCTATGCCGAGAGCGGTGGGCAGGTAGGCGATGCCGGTACCCTGAGTGGCCCCAACGGGCGCATCCTGATTGAGGATACGCAGCGGCCCGTGCCCGGCCTGATTGTTCACTATGGCCTGGTTGAGGAGGGGCAGGTGGCCCAGGGTGAGACGGTTACGGCCCGGGTCAACCGACAGCGCCGCCACGATATTCAGCGCAACCATACCGCAACCCACCTGCTGCATCGGGCG
>CAKZQX010001040.1 GCA_937141995.1 uncultured Chloroflexaceae bacterium
CGCATTGGAGCACATACGAATATCACCGACGGGACGATTATCAGCGATAACTGTACCCTCGGCGATGAGAATCGGTTAGAACGGGGGATCAAACTCTGGCCGGGCACCACGCTGAAGGATCAGGCTATATCCTTCTAACGCGCACCGCTGCCCGAAAAATGAGATGCTGGTGCGCCAGTCGGGTTCTGGTTGTCAGGCATACGCCCAGTGATTATCCGCCCCGGCGCCGGTCGTTGTTGAGTGCCTGGTCAATCTTTGAGCTTACGCCCGAGAGTTGGCGCTTCTGACTCCCTGGCGCACCATACGCACCCGATGCGGCTGTTCCGGCCGGTTCCACCCGCCGCTCCGTGCGTCGATCCTCAGCTTCAGATGTTGAGCGGGCTACAACGGTGATCAGGCGCACAACCGCCCGTACGATAATCCAGAAGCCCATCGTGAGCACAACCGCGAGAACATACCACGGCAGCCACTCCTGCAACGTAGTGAGGATCGGCGACGCCTGTACCGCCACGCGGAATTCCGGCGCGCCCATTTCGACGCCATAGTTCAGCAAAAAGCCGGTCATCAGCAAGCCATTGAGCGCCCCAACCAGCGCCCCTGCCAGGCGTTCACCGGCACCGATCTCGTATGACTTGCCGCTTCGAGGCAGCAGCAGCGCACTGCCATACCCCAGGATCAGCGCAACGGCCAGAAAGCCCAGCGCAGTCGCACCCCAGACCAGGCCCGCCGGATCATCGGCATTGAGCCAACCCTGCAACTGTTCCCCCCAGATCGGCCCCCAGAATTCGACCAGCACCGCGCCCAGCAGCGTGCCGACGATGGTCAACAGACTGCGCAAGACACCACGCCACATTCCCCAGATGCCCGTCAGCGTTATGAGCAACAGCACACCGATTAACAGCAGCATGTTCTACTCCAGTTAGCTACGATACGAACTTGCGGCTTCCTATTCTTCCCACTGGTGACAGGAGTTACGCGGCGGTTACTCAGACTGGACATTTGACCAGGTGAAAGCCGGATTCGCCTCCGGCAGGGCAGAGGCGAAAATTCCTTATTGGGTGAGCACCCGGGTAACTCCTGACTGGCAAGATAAAATCTTTGGACTACGTACGCGCCGGTACCGGACCACACCACCACACCATGCCTGCGTAACCTGAACAGTGCCGCTCGTTTACCTTAAGCACGCCGTATGCGAGGTATTGTAGCACACCTTTGACGTTCTGTACTATCACGCGGTTTGCCATGCCAGGCAGACATGCTATAATGGCAGGGGGAATTTTCCGTGCTGGTCATCACAAACTTAATCGAGTAGTGTAAGGATTGGGTACAGCGGCACGCCGTCTGTGTCGGACATCGTGGTACCCAGACCGTTGTGCTGTTGCAACGATTTGCAAGAATAAGGAGGTCAGAAGAACCATGGCACGAGTCGCAATTAACGGATTCGGTCGCATTGGTCGGCAGAGCTTCAAGGCAATTGTCGAACACCATCCTGAACTGGAGGTTGTTGCCGTCAATGACCTGTCGGACAACGAAACCCTGGCTCACCTGCTGCGCTACGACTCCACCTATGGTCCCTTTGAGGGCGAGGTCGCGGTTTCCGGAAACAAAATTATGGTTGATTACGAAGACACGCACTATGACATTGCCGCGCTGGAGGAGCGCGATCCAGCCAAGTTGCCCTGGGGCCAGATGGGTGTCGATATCGTGATCGAGTCCACCGGACGCTTCACCGATGCTACCAAGGCCCGGGCGCACCTGGA
>CAKZQX010001041.1 GCA_937141995.1 uncultured Chloroflexaceae bacterium
GTGCTACGCTACAGTCAGACAAAACGACGTGACCGGCAGAAATTCACGTCGTGCCGCTTTTGATTGTCACATTTCTTTCGCCAGATAAAAAACAAGGAGCAACGATTATGACACGCTTCTCGACGATACATCGCCCGACCGGAATAGTAATCTATGGCCTGGTAGCGCTGGCAACCGCCATTACCCTGCTGCTGCTGACGCAGTCGCTGCTCGCGGGGGTGATCTTCCTGGCCGGCATGGCCGGACTGGGGCTGCTCTACCGCGCCGGTACAATCGCCGGCAGCCGCCAGGAGGTACGCCGGCTCGACAGCCGCGCCTACACGCCGGAGGAACCGACCGTTATTACTAGCATTACCGACAACGCCGGACATGAGCGGATCGCCCGCGTCGTGCCGCTGGAGCAACGCGGCGGCCACCAGATGGTGCTGACCGCCGAGGGCTACGCCATGGTGGACCGCTCGGGCCGGGTTATTCATCGGTTGTAGGGTGTAGAGAACAAAGAACAAAGAAACAGAGAACAAATGGCTCGCGCAAAGACGCAAAGACGCAAAGATCGCTAGAAACTGCATATTTTTTGCATCTTTGCGCCTTTGCCCACCGTCAATGTCGTCATAGTTGGCTGGACGTACGCGGTGTGTATTCAAACGAGTCGTTTGCTCCCGATAACGGTGTATTTCGCCTGCGGCAGCGTGGTACGGGTTTAGCTTTTTTCACAAAACATTTTCACAAAGTGAAAATGTTTTGTGAAAAAAGGATGGTATCTTCCACCCTGCCGGAGGCGAATCGGGCCGGTGGTCCAGGCAGATGCCTGGTTTGGAACCGACCGCGTAACTCGTGTTATTCACAACAAAATTCACGTTATGAATTTTGTTGTGAACAAGATCGGGAATCTTCCATCCTGCCGGAAGCCCAACGTTCTTCCGGCTCAGCGACCACGTAACGCCTGTCAACTTTACGAAATGTCGCCTCCAGCAGGGCGGAACCAGACATCAGAAACCGTGCCATACTGCCGCAGGCGCGGCTGCTTTTCGACCAATCAAACATTCTGACCGCAGGCGGTCTTTGCCGACGACAGAGTGCCTCCTACATGCGTGACCGGGTAACGCTCTATCACCTACAACATTTGTCGTACCCCCCCGCACAACAAATGTCACAACCGGCCCCAGTGCAGGCGGTCGTTTTGTTGAGCAAACTTCATCACCCGAATGATGACATTTTAGAGCAAATACGTTACATATAATTATAGACCGAACCACATTCTTTCCCGAATCGTATCGCCAGATAAATAGTGTAATGCACCGCAGCACCCAACTACAAGGAGTGTATTGTATGTACAAAGAACTAGGGAACGACATTGGTCACAAGGTTGAGCAGTTCTGGAACAATGGCAGTCCGGCCCTGATCAACCAACTATTCGCGCCCAACTATCGGCATCATGACCCACACAACCCGGAAGTACGCAATCGTGAGACCTATACCCGCTGGCTCGCTGCCCTGCGTGCGGCGTTCCCGGACCTGCGGATGCATATTGATGATGTCATTACCGAAGGAGACAAGGTTGTTCTACGCTGGACTATCCAGGGAACCCATACTGGCGAATATATGGGTCTCTTGCCAACCGGACAAAAAATGGCCCTCGCCGGCATGAATGTCTACTATGTTGAGGACGATAAGATTACGGAGGCCTGGTTTAACTACGACTCAGTCGGCATGATGGGGCAACTTGGGGGGTTATCGGTTCAGGCGCAGGCCTGGGAACAGACGATCGAGTATTCGATGTAACCTGAACTGTTTTGCTATTGACCCGACGTACGGCGACATGTACCGCCACCGGGATTATATATTCAGTTTGGGCACCCACCGCGTAACGCGTGTGATTGAGTGATCAGAAGCCTGGCAGATTGGCACAGAATTTGCTAGGCTTCTGTGTATATAAAACATTTTTCGGCTATATATGCAAGCAGCCTGATTGCTTCTCTCTACCACGACAATATCACCCGGCACAGGCAGCCCAACCAGACCATACTCAATCCGCTGGTTTTACCACTTCGGTTGGTCCCCCGGTTGATTGAGAGGAGGAATGGAGAAGTTAATGACACTCGTAGAGCTACCTTCCGCAAACGACCATCTAGTTGAACAAGAACTTGATCCGGCCTGTGCCAATGAATATGCCGCGATGTTTCAAGCCTATGAGCGGGCGGGAGGCTCTGCGGCAAGCCTGCAACTACCTACTGTCGCCAGCCTGATTATCAGTGGACACCATGTGCTCAGCATGAATAACCTGCCGGGTGTCCATCTGGAAGCTGAAGAAACGTCCGCCGGTATCTATGTGCATATCCGTGTTGCATCAGGTACCCGACTGGATCAACCCGTGCTGCTCTGCTTCGGCATGATCTCGTTTAAGGGGGTCCAACGTATTATTACCAACTATGAGATTGGCGCGGACGCTTGCGCTGCGATTCAGACCTACTGCACCTTTCCCAATGCCAGCCAGATCTATCATCGAATGGAGGCAACCATAAACGTGGGCCGGAACGCGACCCTGACCTACAACCAGGTGCATTATCATGGCAGTTGCGGTGGCATTCGCGCTATCCCCCAGGCGATGGTGCAGGTAGCGGCAGGCGGGCGCTACCTGGGTACCTTCCGCCTGGTAAATGGCCGTATTGGTCAGTTAGACCTGGATCATCAGGTCAATGTGGCCGCAGAGGGGGCCGCTGATGTCACCACCCTCGCATATGGCAGCGGAAATGACCAGATCGGGATTCGTACGGGCATACATCTGAATGGTGAGCAGGCCACCGGGTTTATTAACAACCATGTTGCCGTGCGCGATCAGGCGCGGAGCCGAATTTTTGCCGTGGCTATCGGAAATGCTGCCGGAACACGCGGTCATATCGACTGCACCGAGATTGTGCGCGATGAAGCGCTGGCCGAGAGTAACCCCCGTGCTGTTGCGCGGCATAACCAGTCTCGTATCACGCAGAGCGCGAATATCGGCGCGATTAACGAGCAGCAACTGGCCCCGCTGCTGGCGCGTGGCCTGGATGCGGATACCGCAGTCGATACTATTATCCGAGGTATGCTAAACTAGAGTAGGCATCGGATAAACGAAAGGTATGACAGCAAATGAAGATTGCGCTGGTCACAAATGATGGTCGCACCATCAGCGCTCATTTTGGACGCGCTCGCGCTTATGCTGTGGTAACTGTCGAGGATGGTAAGGTTGTGGCACGCGAGCAGCGTGAGCGCCCCGACCCGACCAACCAGGAGCAAACTGGGGAGGCGGCGACGACTGCCGGAGGGGGACATCATGGGCAGGCAATCGCCCCGATTCAGGATTGCGATATGGTGTTATCGCGCGGTATGGGGGCGGGAATGCATCTTGCCCTGCAGCGGGCGCATATCCGCCCGATCATGACCGATATCGTCAATATTGACGAAGCCCTCAAGACATTTATGGAGGGTCGCCTGGTAAACAAGCCGGACCTGGTGCATTAGTACGACAACGCGATTACGTTTCACTGCGGCGGTGCTGAGGGCACAGAGATGGGGTACAACTAATGCTCTTCGCTGCGCCCGCTGCGCTGCTGCAGTTTGTTATTCCCCACCCACGGACAATGTCCCGGTAGGGACGCGCTTATGAAGTGTGAACATTACATTCGGACATGCGATGATCAAGGGTCCCGGCTTCAGCCGGATCAGGCTTTTCCGGCAGTATGCCGTAACCCCGGCAGGCAGGCAACCGGCTGAAGCCGGGATTCCAGGATGGCATACCCAGGCTATTTTCTCACTCTTCACCTGCGCGTCCGCACCCCATCCCACCACTCCGGCCTGATCGGCAACCGGCAACTGTTTGAACCCGCATCTTCCCTGAAGAGTATTCCGGTAGGGACGCGCTTCTACGCGTCCGCACCCCGTCCCACCACTCCGGCCTGATCGGCAACCGGCAACTGTTTGAACCCGCACCTTTTTTACAAATTTTTAACCACCAGTCCAGCCCGTGACATAAAAAGCTTACCCGGTGAAGCTATGGTAGACTCGTAGGGATACCCATCGTACTACTCCTGCCATAATCGAGGTTCAGCGGCGAACCGGCTCCCACCTTCCGCTCTGTCAGTATCGCCGTAGGATTACGAACGCTCCTTCGGGCAGGCGTCTGGATTCATACTTTTTTATCAGGGCATAGTAGGGAGGGCGCATGCACAGGCTTCTACGCATTGCGGTGATCGTCGTTGGTCTTACCTGGCTGCTGCCCCCGATGGTAGCATCTCACGGTATCGTCACTTCCCCGGTCAGCAGCGCACAGGCTCCCCTGACTCAAGCCGACACGCCCTACGCAGGACGCCTCTGGAACGGCAATAACCCGTTTCATCAACCGGCCGCAACCAGTAACTACTATGGCAGCGGCGATGCCAATAATGACGGAAGTGTCACCGCAGCAGATGCGACACTGGCCCGACAGATGGCGGATGGGCACACGCCCCCCGCGCCCCGCGCCGATGTTGACGGCAGCGGGCAGGTGACACCTGCCGATGCCGCCCTTATCACAGCGGCACTCCAGGGGAACCCGTTGCCTGGCTGGTGGAATCATCTGCCGACCCGCGCCGCGCGCAATGCCTGGATTGATCGCATCCTGGCGATTGATCAGACCAACCAGCACCCCTACCGCGACCCCTGGTTTATCTGCTACCAGTATGTTCGGCAGCTCTTTATTCATAGCACCGGCTACCGCGACGATCTCTACTGGACCGGCTACGACGGTGGGCAGACCCGGTTTAACCTGCCGATGTACACCGTTTCGGTGAACCATTCCACCATCGATCATGCACTCAACGCTATTCTGGTGGGCGACAATCCACTCGATTTTGCCGACTGGCGCTTTATCGAGCCGCAGACGGATGCGGACGCACATCCCGGCATGTGGAATTTGCCTTACGGCGCTGAACTGATCATCCAGATCCCGTCGGAACTAGGGTTTTGTACAGGCGACTGCCCCAGACCGGAAAAGCTGCGCTTTCGGGTCACAGAGTCCGGCGGAACGCTGGAGTGGGTGTACGACAGCGATTTTCGCACCACCCGGCCCACTCCCCCAACGCACACGCCCGACAACGCGATCGACCGCTGGAACCCGGCAATTATCCCGGTAGATGCCGGCACGCTCCTGTTTGAGCAATCCCGCGCGGATATGTCGGGCACAACCGATCTGCATCTGGCCGACCCACTGCACCTGGATGCAGCCACACCGCTGATCGGGGAAGCGTTGCCCAGCCGCCTGCTCGATCTGGTACAGGCCGACGATGGAACGATCCATCTGCTCTGGAAGGGCCGGCCGGACTACCGCCCCGGCGTATTTCATGGCATTCTGGACCCGGCAGCGCGGAGGGTCAGGCATATTACGCGGGTCACGACCGAACCCATGCCCGATGTGCGGATGGGCCGCCTGGTGATCACCCCGGCGGGCGCGCGGCACGCCTTCTGGTTCCAGGGCCACCCGAGGGAGAAGGGGATCTACTGGAGCCGGTGGAGCGGCACCGGCTGGCAGCCCCGCCAGAATCTGACGCCGGAGATCCAGCTTTCCGGTTATCCGGGCACGGTTAATCGGGACTTTAATCGCTATCGCTTCGATGTGGTGGTGACAAGCAATGGCGATCTGCTGTTTGCCTGGGTAGATCGGGTGACCACCTGGGACAATGGCATCCGCATGCGCCGTTTCACAGGCGCGTGGAGTGCGCCGTCGGTTATCGCGGATGACAACACACGCGGACTGGATCTGGTCGCCGACGCAACCGGCACGCTGCACCTGGTCGCCTGGTCCGGCCCGGCCCAGACCTACTACAGCAGCGGCTCACGCGGGCGGGGCAGCCTCCGGCATCGCACCCTGACCGACACAGCCTGGTCTGCTCCTACGGCGGTCAGCAGCGCTACCACGGCCTGCTGTACCCGCATGGTGGCGGATAGCGCCGGCGCGGTCTATCTGGTGTGGGAGCAGCAGGTAGATGATCAGGTGGTGCCGGCCTGGAGCCGGTATGCCAATGGTGCCTGGGACGCCCCCCAGACTCTGCCGATTCCTGCCGGCAGCGCGGCCTGGTACCCTAGCGCCGCACTGCTGCCCAACGGCACCCTGATGCTGGCCTGGTCATCCCGCTCCGCAACCCGGGTGACACTGGCGACACACACGGTTGCAGAGGTCACGCCACCGACCGCAACTGCAACCGTAACCCCATCGGCAACTGCAACCCCAACGCCGACCGCAACTGCAACACCGACGCCGACCGCAACACCGACGCCGACCGCAACGCCAACACCAAGCCCGACGCCGACCGCAACACCGACGCCGACCGCGACACCAACGCTGACCGCAATTTCCACACCAACCGCCACTTCCACACCAACCGCCATGTCTATGCCCACACCGACCGCATCATCAACACCAGATGAGTCGCCCGTGCCAGGTGCAATCGCCACGCCAACCGCATCAGCGATACCAACCGCCACGTCCACGCCCCCACCAACACCAACCGTGTCACCGATGATGACCGTGGCAACGACAGCAACACTATCGCCCACGCCAACCGCAACCGCTACATCGCTGCCGGATCCACAACCTGACCAACCCGACCAGTCCGATCAACCGGATCAACCGGACCCGCAACCCGGGCCGCCGTTGCATGAACTCTTTCTGCCGCTCCTTGTGCGATAGCAGCGCCAGGCGCGAATCGCCCCGACATACGGCGTATCCATGGTACGATACTCATGTACAGGACTTACGCGATGTGCGTGCAAACGGACCGTTTGCTCTCGATAACGGCGTACTTCGCCTGCGGCAGCGCGGCAGCATGGTACGTTTTTTCTTTTTCCGAAAAATTTGACTCGGAGAGCCAAATTTTTCGGAAAAAGAATGTCATGTTCCACCCTGCCGGAGGCGAATCGGGCCAGTTGTCTAGGCAGACGCCTGGGTTTGGAACCGACCGCGTAACTCCTGTCATGTAGTATTCGCGTAGCAGCCCCAAAAGGAGCAGACGATGAGCGAAAAAGTCAAGGAGTATGCGGGCGAGGGAATTGTCGTGCGCTATGATGTCAGGCGTTGTATTCACTTCGCGGCGTGTGTGCGTACGCTTCCCAATGTGTTTGATCCGAACAAGCGTCCCTGGATTGATCCGCAACAGGGTAATGCCGATGAGATAGCCGAGGCAGTGATGCGCTGTCCCACCGGCGCGCTCCACTTTGAACGCACCGACCAGGGTGCCACCGAGCCGCTCCCCGCCGAAAATGTTATCACTGTGAGCGCGGATGGGCCGCTCTACCTGCGTGGCGATATTGAAATCAGCGGGCCGGACGGCACGACGCTGCTGAAGGATACACGGGTAGCACTCTGCCGCTGTGGTGCTTCGCAAAACAAGCC
>CAKZQX010001042.1 GCA_937141995.1 uncultured Chloroflexaceae bacterium
AGGGGAGCCTGTACCGGCGAATAAGTACTCTCTTGCAGCAACACGAGCGTACGCCCATTCTCTTCGACCCGATCCCAGACTGCCGGCAACACGGCCTGAGCCGCGTCATCCTCAATCGTGGGAATGAGCGCCGGACCCGTCAGGGCGTCACGCGGCATCAGCACCCCACGATAGGTGCGCTGCTCCAGCGAAGCGCCGCATTCGATGCAGAAGGATTCACCCGGCTCATTCTCCAGTGAACCACATGACCAGCAGCGCCGCCAGGGTTCGCGGTCTACAACCTCGACCACACCCTGGGTTGCTTCATCCAAAATTTCATAATGCCCTCCAAACAGTGAGGGACCGGCAGGTTGCGACTGATCCATGAACTTCTCCTCATCCGCACCAGATAGTACGGGTAGTGGCGTAGTAGGACTGGTGGCTGCTTCTGACGTTGCATGAGACGAATCATCACGGGCAAGGGTTGCGGCCAGCCAATGCGTATCTTCCGACGTCGGACGCGGGACCGAGGACGTGGGTTCTTCCACCAGCGGCACGGCGCAGTTCCAGCAGAAGCGCGCGCCGGCACGATTATCCTGACCACAGGACTCGCAGATCGGCATTATGATGCTCCCTCAACCGTTGCCACAATGACACTGATATTGTCTTGCCCCCCCCGTTCATTAGCTAACGTCACGAGACGCCGGCAGGTATCGCGCGGGGGAGCAGCTTCAAGCACTATCTGCGCCAGTTCGGTATCTTCGATATAAGTTGTCAACCCATCGGAACAGAGCAGCAAGCGGTCGCCAACCCGCAAGGCATGACTGCCCGTGTCAACATCAATCGTCGGCTCGGTACCCAGCGCCCGGTAGAGTACATTGCGGTGTGGGTGCGTGCGCGACTGCTCCGGGGTAAGCTGTCCAATATCGACCAGGCGCGCCACCAGCGTATGGTCGGAACTCAGTTGTAGCAGCGGTTCACCCTCATCGGTGACACCGGCGGCATTAAACAGATAGGCCCGGCTATCACCGACATGCGCCATATGCGCCCGATCTCCAACCACGACAATCAGCGTCAACGTTGTGCCCATGCCCTGCTGTTCTACTTGCGCCTGGGCCGCGCCGTACACGCGCCGGTTGGCCGCCAGCAACGCCCGGCGCAGCAGATCCTGCCAGGCCGTATCATCCGCAGGCAGCAGCGCCTGCAGTTCGGTGCGCAGCGTCTGCTGTACCGTCTCACAGGCCAGGCGGCCGGCAACCTCGCCTGCGTGCGCCCCGCCCATACCATCCGCAACCAGCAGCATATGCGCAACCGCCCCCCCAACGGACGTAATGGGCTCGACGGCACAGGTATCTTCATTGTTCCGGCGCACCCGCCCAACATCGCTCAGGACGGCGGCATGCAGACGCAGTGGCTCCGGTTGCTCCGTACAAGCACCCTGCACATCGTGCGTATCCGGCAGGAGTGAGCCACAGGCAATACAGAAACGCGCCCCGGCACGGTTGCCCCGCCCGCATATAGGACAGCCCACGCTGTAGCGGCGTGCCACCGGCAGGCGCGTTGTGATCCGCACCGTTTCCCGACCCTGGGCCAACTGCTCCGAGAGACTATCCAGAATGCGGGAGAGATCCTTGATTGCGGCGGCGGCATGCCGGCGGGTTACCTGATCAGTGCTCCGTAACTGCTGCTGCCACCAGTGAACCCCGGATTCGATCATCGTCTGCAATTCGCGCAAGCTCAGCGTTTCCTGGGTCACGCGCAACCGCTTGCCACCGGGGATCAGCATTTCATCCCGGGGAAGAACACCAACCGGCGCACCACAACGGGTGCAGAAACGCGACGACGCAGGCAACGACGCGCCACAATGCCGGCAGATCGGTGAAGTAGTGGAACTCACAGGTAGCACCTCGGCGGAAGCATGCGGTTGTGTGCGGCCAGAACAACCACGACTATGCAAGCGTACGAGTTAGGGCTATGCCGGAAAGGAGCGCATGACCTGACTGGCAGGCAAATTATAGCACAGGAGCAGTCCAGGTGTCGCACAGCGCACAGACTGCCGGCTACCCATGCAGCGCGAATCGCCAACGCACCCGTGTCATACGAACTACTTTGACACTGTAAGCAAAATCCTTATCGTGTATCGTCCGACTGTTTTAATTTCCAGAAATACGCCTGCATCTTTCCTATGCCCAATATCAATTACCAATAAACCTGTGCAAGCGCTTGACAGGAACTTTTGTTTTGGAGTATAATACAAAAAGTTACATGTCAAAGTAAAGGTTCCACCAGCCGTGGCACTGTCCTTAGGCCAAAAAATCGGGCGACTGCGTCAAGAGCGTGGTCTGACCCTACAAGAAGTTTCCGATGGATCGGGGCTAACGCCCTCATTTCTGAGTCGACTGGAACGGGATAAGGTCAATATCTCCGTTGCCAACCTGCGCAAGCTGGCGTTGTTTTTCAACATTCAGATGACTCACTTCTTTGAAGGTGAGGATAACCAGCAGGCCGGTCAGATCGTCCATCGCAGTGAACGCATTAAACTTAGCCTTGATGATGCCCCCGTCCAGGTCTACTCGCTGCTCCCGCCCAATGGCGATATGGAGGCCCGTTTAATGGAGGCACAACCGGGGAGTGGGCAACAAGGCTTTTCCAGCAGAGGTAGCCAGATGGTCTATCTGCTGCGCGGGCAACTGCGTTTTCATCTCGGTGAGGAAGAGTACATTCTCCAGGAGGGGGATACGCTCTTTTACCGTGATGATCTGGCCCATAGCTGGGTCAATATCGGCGACGATATGGCAACCGTCCTCACAGTCAGTTCAACAAATGGGCGCGACGACCGGTAACGCGGGGCGACTGCTGGCATCTGGTACAGATCTTGGTTATAATAACCCAAGCAATGTATCAGATGCCGCTCACATGGGTTGAGCGCTCCGGGTAGGAGGCCCTGCCAGTGTGATAGTTCGCTCCTACAGCTATCACGCCCTAACATTATGAGTACCGAGTCGCGTAGTTTACCACAGACATCCGAGCATCCAGTTGCCGAGGAACATACCGCGCATACGAGCGACGCTGATTCGGCCCAGACGGAGACTACAGCCGAGACTGACACAGGTGCATCTCCGGCGGCACCTGCTGCGCCCGCTGTCCCGCCAATCGAGATGGAAACCACGGATGCCGCAAAGACCACGGCAGATCCGGCAGAAGTTACCACCTCCCCGACACAGACCAATGCAACGCCCATCACGCTACGGCAGATTGCCCGCTGGCTGCTGGTGTTGGGCGGACTCTATGGGCTTGGCTGGCTGCTCTCGGCAAGCTGGTCCGTCCTGCTGCCGTTTCAGATTGGTCTGGTGCTGGCCTACCTGGTGTTGCCCCTGGTGAATAACCTGAATCGGCGGATGCCCCGCTGGGCCGCTATTCTGATGGTCTACCTGGGTGGACTGGTTATGGTTGTCGGCTTTTTCGGATACATTGTCCCACCACTGATCAATCAAATTAACCAGTTTATCGGGCTCCTGCGCGATATTCGCCTCGAAGAGATCAGCGGTCTGGCCGATGAGTGGATCGAACAACTGCGAGCGTATCACCAGACGATCCCCGAAGCAGTCCGCACGCCGTTGGAGGAGGGATTTGGGCAGGCGGTTGAACGGCTCCAGAGTAACTTTACAACGTATGTACAGGAGTTGGGAACGTTTCTGCTGACCAGTGTGCTGCAGGTGGTCAACACCGTTACTTTCCTGCTGGGGTTCCTCATTGTTCCCTTCTGGCTCTTCTATGTGTTGAAGGATGAGCGCGACGGGTTTGCTGCGCTGAACACGATGCTGCCGGAAAGCATCCGCGCCGATTTCTGGGCAATCTTGCGTATCTTCAACCGCATTTTCAGCAGTTATATCCGAGGGCAGTTGTTGCTCGGGCTGGTGGTCGGCCTGGTTGCCGGGATCGGGCTATTTATCCTGGGGCTGTTTGGGTTGGAGATTGACTCGATCTTGCTACTTGCCATTATCGCGGGGATTACCGAGTTAATTCCGATTATCGGGCCGGTTATCGGGGCAATCCCGGCAATTACGCTGGGATTTTTCGACTCGGTGACGACGGGCGTGGCGGTGACAATTTT
Source organism: uncultured Chloroflexaceae bacterium (assembly GCA_937141995.1). GTDB lineage: Bacteria > Chloroflexota > Chloroflexia > Chloroflexales > Chloroflexaceae > CAKZQX01. The sequence goes on from CAKZQX010001042.1 coordinate 4,094, forward strand.
GTATATCGCCATTCAGCAACTGGAGAATAACTTCCTGGTACCACGGATCGTCGGTGAGAGTGTCGGTATTCACCCGGCCATCCTGATGGTACTGCTGGTAGTCCTGGGACAGGCATTCGGCCTGATCGGGATTATCCTGTCGGCGCCGCTGGCCGCCGTTGTACGGGATATTTTCATCTATGTGCATGGCCGCCTGAGCGATCCTCCGCGTCCCGCCGGGTTGCTCCCCGAACGTCCGAGCCGAAACACTTCGTGATA
>CAKZQX010001043.1 GCA_937141995.1 uncultured Chloroflexaceae bacterium
AAGCCGTCTGGGAAGGACCGGAGCGCCGCCTGCTGATTTTTGACAACCTGGAAGACCCGGCTCTGCTAGCGCGCTGGCGACCGCGCGGCGGCGGCTGCCGCGTCCTGATCACCACCCGGGATCGCACCTGGACCAGTGATAGTGGCGTCCGCCTGCTCCCCCTGGACATCATGGCCGATGACGAGAGTCTGCGCCTGCTGCTGGAGCCGCGCGCCGCCGCCTGGCAGCAGGCGCTTGCCGCGTTGATTACCGACCCGCGTGAGCAGCAGGCGGCAGAAGCCATTATTCACGAACTGGGGAGCCTGCCGCTGGCCCTGACCCTCGCCGGGCGCTACCTGGCCGACCGCCACCTGACCCTGGCCGCATATCTGGAGTTAATCCGTGCCGAGTCGCTCCAGCACACCTCGCTCAACCCGGCGTTGCGCCAGGGCTTGCCCACCGGTCATGTTGCCGGCATTATTGCCACCTTTGCCCTGAGTGTCGCGCGGCTCCCCAAGGAGGAAACCAGCGACGAAAGCGCGCGGCTGATCTGGCTGGCAGCGGCGCAACTGGCACCCGAACCGCTCCCGGCAGAAATCCTGCTGCGCTGTAGCGGCCTGGATCTGAGCGATCCCGTCCAACGCGAACGGAGTGAGCAGGCGCTGCTCAGGCTACAGCAGATCGGGTTGCTCGAACGCAGTGGATCAGACTACCGCCTTCACCGGTTGCTGGCCGCGTATGCACGCAGCCAGAGCCGGGACCAGTCGGTGGATCGGGCGCGGGCGGCGCAGGCACTCGTGGCCGAGGTCGAACGCCTGGACGAAGATGACGAACTCTGGCAGGAACCGGTGCGCTACCGCGAACATCTGCGCTCCATGCTTGCCCATCCCGCCTGGGAACAGCAGACCTATGGCGCGCTGCTCCATGCCCTGGGGCTTGTGGCGTACGAAGAGGACGATTATGCCAGCGCCCGGCGCTATCTGGCGGAGGCGCTCACGATTATGGAGCAGGTGCTGGGCCGCTGGCATCGGGACACCGCCGCCACCCTGCACAATCTGGGGCGTGTGGCGCAGGCGGAGGGCGATTATGCCACCGCTCGGCGCTATCTGGCGGAGGCGCTTACCGTTAAGGAACAGGTGCTGGGCCGCCGGCATCGGGACACCCGCATAACCATTGGCTCTCTGCTGGATCTGTACCTGAACAGCATCGTTGAAACTGGGGCATGTGCGTGGCTTGCCTGGTTGCTCTTGCCCCCATCAATCGATCTGGTTATGGCCGGTATTATTCAAATCGAATTTATGGATGCCGACCCGGCGCATCCCGATCCCGCCCGGCGGAGCGCCATCACCGATGCGGTCATTGCCGATCTGCGCAGTCAGGACTATGCACCGCAACCCGTCGCAACCGGCGCAATGGGCAGCGATGTCTATGAAGTCGTCCGCGAACTGGCCCAGGGTGCCGCGGCCAACAAGGATATCGTGCTGGCGCTGATCAGTGGCGTGGCTGCGCCGGTTGCACTGGCCCTGGCCGAGCGGCTCAAGCGCACCCCGCCACCGGAAGCGCCCGCGCAGGCCGCAGCACCCACGCCGCAACCCGTCATCATCATCGAAGGTACACGGGTCGTGCTGGATGAGCAGATCAGCGATGCCGACAGCCTGCTCCAGCGCCTGCGCACGGAAGACCCGGACCTGGCACAGCGGGTCACACCCCAGACAAAGGTCGCCATCCGTATCGCAGTCCCCGCGGCTCCCCGCCGGCGGCGGCGCTGAGTCGGGGAGCGGGGCGCGCCCGAAACGGATTCATACCTGGAAGAAACGGAGCGGAGGACAGCATGACCACGCAGGAACCATCCGAACAACCTGAAAGTATGCTCTTGCAGCAAGTTGCTGCGGTTCTTGGTATCATTGCCATCGTCATTGCATTGATGACCGACCCGGACTTTGAAAAACTCGCCACCCTTATTGGAACCGTTGCGGCGCTGGCGGCATTAGTAGCCATTCCGAACAAACTACAACGAAGGTTTTCAATTGCTCTCGCAGTAGGCGTTGTCATCGCAGCGGTTTTTGTCGCCGTGCGAACCTTTTCCGTTTCATCCGCAGAGCGAGAAACTCCCACACCAACGGTCGTTGCTTCTGCCCAATTCCCACAGATCGCCACACCTGAATCTGGTGCCATCAAACAATCGTCACCCAACGGCATAGCGCTTGCCTGTGCTGATGTAAATGTCAAGAATTTTATCGTAGAATCACGCTTCTTTAACCCCTTTGACAGCGCGCTGCACCCCTGGAGCTATGGGTTTTTCTTTCGCTATACACCGGGAGATGAGTATCGTCTGAGCGTGAACCATGAAGGGCGTGTCGGTTTTGGTATCGTGGAGGAAAGTCAAGGAAAGGTTGTATCTGAAAAATTCCCTGAAGGCGTTAACACTTCTCCTGATGGGTCGAATCATATTCGTCTCACGGTCCAGGGGAAAGATGCTGTGGTGTATATCAATGATAGATACATTGCCACATTTGATGTTGCGGAACGGCAGGCAGCGGGGAACATTTGTTTAGCCGCAGGGTTCTTCCCCGGAGATAACATCCCAGGTCAGGAAACAGTGTACCGGGATTTCACCATTTATGCGTTACCTGAATAAATTCCGTAAGCGCAAAGCGCAAAGCTTGCAGCTACCAGATTGCAAACCCATGGAAAGACGCACATGATCACCATCCACGGCCCGACTGACATCCCTGAATACCGCCTGGCAGAGCGCCTGCGCGCCATGATTATTGCCACCTGGCCCGGTATTGTGACGGCGCAGTGGGACACCGTCACCATTATCGCGGGGGTCAAATGCTACGGGCAGAAAGTCGTTGACATTGACCTGGTGGTGTTTGTCCACCTGGCGGAGTGGCGCGACTACCCCGCGCCCTCCGTCAATCCCCACCAGCGCCCGCTCTATGTGCAGAGCCTCTGCCTGACTATTGAACTCAAGGGCCACCAGCCCGACAGCATCAGCTTTGAAGGCACCGATGTCTATGTGGACTACCACGACCGCCGGCACTGTGTCAGCAGTCAGTCGTT
>CAKZQX010001044.1 GCA_937141995.1 uncultured Chloroflexaceae bacterium
CATCGGGTGAAACGTCCGGTTTGCATGGCAACCGCGTAGCTCCTGTCACTTATGTGAAAATAAAATGGATAGAGAAAGGAAATACAAACCAGGAAAAACCTGTACAGAGCACGAGCAGGTTCTTCCTGGTTGTAGCGGTGCAGACTGCTAGAGCGGGCTCTCGGCGACCCGGCCGCTGTGGTTGCGTGGCGCAGAGTAGACCGCTTCACCGTCGCCTTCCGGTTCGCTGTAGGTGTTGGCAACCAGATCTTCGCCCAGGGCAATCTGGTTTGAGGTGGCAACGGACCAGGCCATTGTCGCATCAAGCAGATTTTCGATCAGGGGCACCCAGGCTTTGCGAATGTAGTGCGCAACCAGGTAGGGCCGCTCGATGGGGGTCGGGATCTGGGCCACCATCGGTACAATCTCTTTCTTCTGCGTACCACCGCGTGCCACCTCTGCGCCCGGCCCCAGGGGAATGCTGCATGCATAAAATGGCGGATTGAGCGGCGGCTGGCCTTGCTGGGTGCGCAGCCGGTCAATCGCATCCAGCACATCATACTGGCGCATCAGCGCCTCGAGCATATCGCCGGTCAGGGTACTCTTTACCGAGACCAGCAGCGGCTCGGTATAGCCAACCTCGAGCAGCGGTCGCATCAATGCCCGCAACTTGAGCACCGACTGGGGTCGGCCATCCGGCAATGTCCGCCAGGCATAGGCGATGCCGTAGCGCTCCGGGTCGGTACGCATCTCACCGATGCTCTGAACGCCCTCGGCAATCACAAACAGATCCGCCGTTTCAACCGCCCAGTGCGTCACCAGGTTGCCACCACTGTGCCGGATCGTGACGGTACTGAAGCCCGCCTGCTGCATGGCTTCGTCCAATGCCTCCACGCGCCCGGTCTGGATCAACCACCCGGCGTAGATGCTGCGCTGCTGCGTTTGCAGACCCGTTGACCATTGCAGCAACGGATCGGCCACACGCGCCAGCGGTCGTCGTGCCGGGCCCCGCGAGAACGATACTTCTTCCATACGTTGCCTCTATCCTTACCAATGCGCTTCCCCGTTCTGCGCCCCGCAGGTGTCCACGGTGGCTGAGAGTAGTATAACACATTTGTTCTCTTTTGCCAACAGGGGGGTTACGGACTACCGACTACAACCGAAACCGCACAAAGGCAAAGCGTTCGGCGGGCCAGAAGCCCAATCGCCGGTAGGCGGCATAGGCGCTGTCGTTGTCGGTCATAACCAGCAGGTAGACGCGCGGGGCCAGGGTAAACCCGGCGCGGGCCAGTGTACTGACGCAGGCGCGCGAGAATCCCTGGCGGCGGTAGGCCGGGTGGGTCACAATATTGCCGATTTCAATCACATCGGTGGTGGCAAAGTGGGTTGCGGCCATTGCGACAAGCTGCTCAGCGACAAATGCGCCAAAGGCGGGTCCATTTGCCAGAATGCCGGGACGCCAGGCCACCATGCCGCCCTGCTCTGCCAGCGCCTGCATCGCCGGCAGATCCGCTTCGTGCAACCGCCGGATATCGGGCAGTTCGTGCGGTTTGAGCGTTTCCGGTTCGACCACCATCTGCCACTCCAACTCCAGCGACTCAACCCGGACATATTGGGATAACTGCCGGGCGCGATGTTCGGGGACAACTGTGCTGATCGTATCGGTACGCAGCGCGGGAACCCGTTCGGCCAGCGCTGCCAGCAGTGTCGGCAACGGATCGCCCAGTTCGGCCACGAAGGTCACTGCCGGAAAGGGCAGATCACGGTAGTGAGAGGCCACGCCCTGGATCAGTTCCCGGCTGTGGGCCACCACCACCGCACAGTTTGGGCGTAGTTGGGTCACGTTCGAGAGGGGAATAGCATTGCGGTAGGGTGCCCGGCGCAGATACTCCAGCGCATGCGGCTGCCAGACATTATCAAGATCCGAGATCTCTAAGGTCATAGCGTGTCTCCAGATGCGATCAGGCACTCTCCATAGTAACGGAGCCAGGCATACGCCGAGGTTCCCGGCAGCAGGCTTGTCTCCGCTTTATTGTACGCGGCCTGGGGCCATCCGGCAACCCGGAGCCTGTTAAGAAATTCTTTACGCTCATTTAACTTCTCCTTAACGTGGACTAACAGTTCATTAAATAACCAAACATATACTAAATTCCATGGTTACTCCCGACGGCCATGGCTGACTCTCCACCAATAATGCAATGCGCCATTCGTATGCAGCATGAAGGGCATACGGGTGAGCCACCATGATGTGGAACTATTAGCCTGTCTCGCATGCTTCGGTTTGCGCCAGTGGTTTGGGCATGGCTGTCGTGGGGCGGAGCAGTAACCTGCCTGCGTCCAGCCCGAGTCGTTGGGAACCTGATTGGCGTTCCGGTAGTACGCCTGAGTAGATCTATCGATAATCTGCAATGAGGAGAGCTGAACAGTATGAGCAACTTCGACGAGCAAGACTTGCACGTTGTTCGTTCGACCCGGGGACGGGGTGAGACCTTTGCCGAAATTATGCGGCGGCGCATCAGCCGCCGGGCCTTCCTGCGCGGGACGGCAACCGTCTCAACCGTGATGGGCGTCGCCGCCTGTACACCGGCACCCGAGGAGGCGGCCGAGGTAGCGCCGACGGAAGCGCCCACCGATGCACCTGAGCCGACGGAAGCACCGACCGAAGCGCCTGAACCAACCGCCGAGGCAACTGCAACGCCGGCTGAAATCGTCGACTCCAGCCTGCCCTTTACCGCCATTCAGCCACGCCCCAACACTGACACTGAGGTCGCCGTACCGGATGGGTATCAGGTCGGGGTGCTGCTCAGGTGGGGCGACCCGCTCTTTCCGGATGCGCCGGAGTTTGATCCGGAGAACCAGACGCCGGAGGCTCAGGCACAGCAGTTTGGCTATAACTGTGATTATGTCGGCTTCCTGCCGCTGCCCGCAGGCTCCACCACAGCAGATAACGGGCTCCTGGTGGTCAACCATGAGTATACCAACCCGGAGCTTATGTTCCCCGGCTATCTCGACATTACGAACCCGGACGAAGAGCCAACGCCCAATGTCACCCAGCAGATTGTTGACACTGAGATCGAGGCCCACGGTGTTGCGGTGGTCGAGGTTAGTCGCAATGGGAATGGCTGGAGCTACAATCGGGACTCGCAGTATAATCGCCGCCTGACCGGCACCAGCCCGATTGCGATCTCCGGCCCGGCCGCCGACCATGAGTGGTTGCAGACCAGCGCCGACCCGACCGGGCAGGATATTCGGGGGACGCTGAACAACTGTGCCGCAGGCAAGACCCCCTGGGGCACGGTGGTCACCGCCGAGGAGAACTTCCACCAGTATTTTGCCAACCTGGGCCAGTTGCCGGACGATGATCCGCGCAAGGAGATTCACGACCGCTACGGCATCCCGGAGGAGGCCTCCGAGCGGTTGTGGGAGCAGTTCCAGCCGCGCTTTGATGTGGCCCAGGAGCCGAATGAGCCGTTCCGCTTTGGCTGGGCGGTTGAGATCGATCCCTACGATCCCGACTTCACCCCGGTGAAGCGCACCTGGCTGGGCCGCTTCCGCCACGAGGCGCAGACCTTTGCCGTTGCGCCGGATGGCCGCGTCGTTGTCTACACCGGCGATGATGCGCGCTTTGAGTATGTCTATAAGTTTGTCTCCAACGGCACCTACAATGCCGAGGATCGCACAGCCAACTTTGGCCTGCTGGACGACGGCATGCTCTACGTCGCCAAATTCAACGACGACGGCTCGGGCGAGTGGATGCCGCTGGAGTTCGGCACCGGGCCACTGACCGAGGAGAATGGCTTTACCTCGCAGAGCGATGTGCTGATGAAGACTCGCCTCGCAGGGGATGCGCTGGGGGCTACCAAGATGGACCGCCCCGAAGATATCGAGCCCAACCCGGTCAACAACAAGGTCTACATCGCGCTGACCAACAACACCAACCGAGGCGTGGACGATAACCCCGGAACGGATGAGGCCAATCCGCGCCCTGAAAATGCCTACGGCCATGTGATCGAGTTGACCGAAGCGGGTGACAACTATGCCGCAACCAGCTTCGGCTGGGAGATCTTCATCCTCTGCGGCGACCCCGAAGATGAGTCAACCTACTTCGCCGGCTTCTCCAAAGATCAGGTCAGCCCGATTGCCAACCCGGACAACGTGGCCTTCGATACGGTGGGCAACCTCTGGATTGCCACGGACGGCCAGCCGCGCACCCTGGAATTCAACGACGCGCTCTTTGGCGTGCCGGTTTCCGGCCCGGAACGGGGCTATCTCAAGCAGTTCTTCTCGTCCGTCGCGGGTAGCGAGGTGTGTGGACCGGAGTTTACGCCGGACGACACAACGCTCTTCCTGGCGATTCAGCATCCGGGCGAGGGCGGTACTTACGATGTTCCGATCACCTCCTGGCCGGAGGAGTCGGGGCCGCCGCGTCCAAGCGTGCTGGCGATCTGGGCCGATAGCGGTGGCGCAATCGGACAGGTCTAGGTATCGAGAGAACAAAGAACCAGAGAACACAACGTCTCTCGCGCATGGTTAAGCGTAGAACCAGTTTGTTTTTTGTCCTCTGTTTGTCGGTTCTTTTTATACCTTGCACGTTTGGAACTGAATATCGCCGGTGGCAGCTTTCTGCCACCGGCGATGCGCTGTTTTATCCGGTCAACCCAGCCGCTGCTGCAACTCCGCCGTCAGCAGCGGCAGGATCTCATTCACATCCCCCGTAATGCCATAGGTGGCGGCCCGGAAGATCGGTGCATCGGCATCCTGGTTGATGGCAACGATGGTCCGGCTGGTGCGCATCCCCGCCAGATGCTGGATCGCCCCGCTGATGCCACAGGCCAGGTAGAGCTTCGGGCTGACGGTTTTGCCGGTCTGACCGACCTGATGCTCGTAGGGTACCCATCCCGCATCGACAATCGCGCGGCTTGCGCCGTATGCGCCCCCCAGTGCCGCAGCCAGGGGCGGGATCAGCTTGTAGTAGTTCTCGGCATTGCCCAGGCCACGCCCACCGGAGACGATAACACTCGCGTCGGCCAGGTTCACCGCGCCGCTCTTCGCGCTGGTCTCCGTAACCTGCGTGCGCATAGCGGTTGCCGGGAGCGTGCCTCGGATCACCTGACCGCTTCGTTCAGCCTGCGCCTGGGCCGCCGGGAAGCTCTGCTTGCGGGCCGCGATAATCGCCGGCCGTGCCGCGCCAAACTGCATGGTGTTGAGCACATTCCCGCCATGCGAGGGCCGCACCACGCTGATCTGCCCATCCTCCAGGGTGATCGCGGTAGCATCTACCACCAGGCCAACGTTCAGCTCCGCCGCCAGAGCCGCCGCGAAGTCGCGCATCTGAAAGCTCGTGCCGGTCAGCAGCAGCTCGGGTGCATGCTCCCGGATCAGGGCGGCGGCGGCGGCAACATAGCCATCGCTGGTGTAGTGCGCCAGCGCCGGATCATCCACCAGGTAGGCGCTGGCGGCACCCAGGGCAAACGCCCGCTCGGTCAGCGTCTCAACCTGCGACCCGATGATCAGTGCGGCCAGAGGCTGTCCCAGCGCCTCAGCCAGTTCGCGCCCCTTGCCCAGCAGTTCCCGCGAAATCGGGGCGATGTCATGCTCGCCCGGTTCAATAAAAACCCACACGCCGTTAGGCATGATTTTTCCCCTCTCAGTTTACAGGACGTACGCGGTGGTTCATCAAACCGGGCGTTTCACCCGGTGAACGGCAGAATCGCCTGCGGCAGCATGGTACTGTTTTGATCTTTTTCACAAAAAAATTCACTGAGTGAATTTTTTTGTGAAAAAGCATGGAATCTTCCGCCCTGCCGGAGACGAAATGCTCTGCCGGATCAGTGACCGCGTAAGTCGTGTCA
>CAKZQX010001045.1 GCA_937141995.1 uncultured Chloroflexaceae bacterium
CAAGATCTGGAGGATTTGGATCATCAGGAGCATCTGGATTAGTTAGCTGTATATATTCGACCAGCATTGATCCCCATTCAATAGATTCTGAGGAAAGATTTTCGGGAGAATCAAACCAGCTTGTTCCGGCTGCGAAATCAAGATTCAGGACATTATAGAAACTTCGAGGAGTAACAGGGAAGTAAATCGAAACACCATGACTCCGCTGAACTGCACCAACCTTCCAGTGCTTATATTCCTCCGGACTCTTATACAATCTGATTATGTAACTATCACCTTGATTATTTTCATCTCGAATAGCAGTCATTACCGCCGAAGCTGATTCCTTAATTTCCTGATCGTCAACATTCTCTTTAATAAGTTTAGCGAAATCATACAAATCTATTAAATCATAGGGTAGATAACGCTGAACCTTCGTGACGACTTTGGGTTTTAATGTAATATTTGCAAGAAGAGACATGCGGTCTTTCAACAAAATCGACAATTGATTAAGGTTGTCAACCAGATTAGGAAGCTTTGATAGTTGAGCTACAGATATGGCATACGGCAGTTCCTCATTGCCAATCTGGTTTTTATAAGCTTCTGCGATACTTATAGCCAGAGCCTCTGGAGATGTATTTGATTGTATTGTAGATAAATAAGAAGGCTCCCAACGTACATATAGCAGTGGTTGACTTGCAACATAATAATCAACAAATTCTCTGAACTGATAGGCTGCTTCAATAGTCGCCATTAAACAGGCATTCATAAAAAGTACATCTATCTTGCCGCCATGCTGATGTATCTGGGTAAAAGCTTCTTTCAAATCACGCATAGTCAACTCGCTTTTAGACGTATCATCCTGGGATACACCGCTCTGACCATGACCATGGTCGCTGATAATAAGAGCGTAGTGTTCTGTAGGTGAAGTGTTTCGTGCCCAGTTGACAAAATCCACCAATGTTGGGGTATTTCCAGTGTCAAGCTCATTCTTCGGGGTACAAGATACCTTTATATCGATAAAACAATACTGCGAATCTTGATCACTATTTCCATCAAACAACAATGCTATGTTGAAATTAGGATTGTTCATCTCGTTTTCTAATCGTTTACGAATTACTTGATGGGCTTCATCAAGATCGTTATCACCGGCCAGATAGTACATCAACGTCCAGGTGGTTTTCGTAACAAACTCGAACGCCCCAATATCACACGCTACGCCCTGCGGACGGGTGACGCCGCGCTGGTCTTTGTTATTGATGGGATCGGCAGCACAGACCGCAGCGTTACCGGCATCAATCGCCGGGCTCCCCTCCAGCAAAGCAATGGTCTCGGTGGGACCACCATTATCTGCCAGGGTGCCAAGTTTGGGATCAACCGAGGGAATATCACTTCCGCAGGATGTGCCGGGCCACTGCAGGTTGTTGCTACTACCATTGCCAACAGGTAAATCGAGATTACACGGGGAACTTCCTTCGCTGCCGAAAATAATTGTGTTTTTAAGAACTAATTTACTCATGCTGTCGCTGGCAATGGCACTACCGTACTTGGGGGCGACATTCTCGGCGAACGTGCTATTAATGATTACTGCATCCCCATCTTCATTATAGAGCGCTCCCCCTGTCATTGCGGTTTGATTCCTGACAAACGTACTGTTACTTACCGTCAACGTGCCATAGTTACCAATGGCACCAGCCGTATTATTAACAGCTTGATTTTCGACGAAGGTGCTATTGCTCACCACTAATATTCCCCAATTCGAAATCGCACCACCATTATGAGACGCAATGTTAGCCGAGAAAGTACTGTTGACTACCGTCAATATTCCATCATTGAGGATCGTACCACCATCTCTAGTGTATATATTATCAACCTTCAATTTATTTATCGTGAACTTAGTATTTTCCTGAACGAAAAAAGCTGCCGCTATTTGCGTACCGTCGCCCGCAAGCGTAATAAGGTCTCCTCCATCAATTATTGTATCGGAGGTAATAGTTTTGGGGCGTGTAATCGTTATACTAGTTGGAGAGGGACCACAGTTGAAGGTAATAGCTCCACCACCTTCCAGAACAGCATCCAGCGCCGCTTCGGTACAACTCTCTGGTGTTCCGTTCCCAACAACATCAGCAGCAGCAAGAGCGACTGGATTTGATGATGGCACCAGAGTTAGTACAAGAAAGATTAAGACGACTGCATGTACAACGCGGGTCAGTGTCGGTTTTGAAGTGGACATGATCAATCTCCTTCACACAGTATAGGATGTAGAAGTAATAACGCAGTGTCTGCTCACGCTTTCACTGTATGGACATCGTACACATACTCCGCCAGTCTTCCATTAATCATCAGTTGTATAGTAAAAAATGTAATTGTAAAAAAGAACTATCTGCCGAACGTAAAGGCTAAAGTACTATAAATATTTATAAACTTTTTCCTTTTTTAAAAGCAAAGATACTGCTCTGCTTGCACAAACATTCTTTGATATATTCAGTGCGCATGTCTCGGATGTGACCACACAGATATAGAGCTATCACGGAACATACTACAGGCGATGTATAACCAGAGTATTACAAAGAACCGCATTTCAGTCACAATCCATAGCGACTCCTGCAGAAACTGTTTTCTCTCTTCAACATCAAACACGACCATACCGTCCCGCCTCCGCGCCTCCCCGTGCCCTCGCCGCACCTCTTCACCCGCTCACCCGTTCACCCGTTCACCCGTTCACCCGCTCACCCGCTCACCCCTTCACCCTTTTTAAATCGTTGCACACCGTAACCACCCATGCTACGATACACGCGGAACAGAACCAGCGTGTTGGAGAGCCACCATGCCCCCAGGCGAACACGAAGATCCCACGTCAGAAGACCAGACAACATCCGTAAGCGGCGGCACTGTCTATGGGCCAGTCGTCGGATCGAGTAGCGGGTCTGTCGTGACCACCTACCAGTTCGCCGACCAGACCCACGACGTGCGCGGCCTGCCGAACCCCTACCTGGGCCTGCGCGCCTTCACCTACGCCGACCGCGACCGTTACGCCGGGCGCGACCGGGTGATCGCCGCTGCCCTGCAGAAGCTGACCACCCCCGGCGAGCAGCGCGTATTGCTTTTCATCACCGGAGCCAGTGGCAGCGGCAAATCCTCCTTCGCCCAGGCCGGTCTGCTTCCCGCCCTGGAGCAGCACTACGCCCAGCGCCGGCAGACCCTGCACCACGCCGTCTTTCGCCCCTCACGCCACCCGATGGCCGGCCTGGCCGACGCGCTGCGGCAACTGGGGTTGCCCTGGAACCCTGCGAACATCGCCGATACATCGCCGGATGCTGCCGCCTCCTCCAACTCGGTGTTCTCGGTGCTCGCTGTGGCTGAAACCAACCAGGTCAACCTGATCATCATCGACCAGTTTGAGGAACTCTTCACCCAGTCGGAACCAAACCAGCGCGACGCCCTCTTTGCCCTGCTCGATCATCTGCCACCGTTCCCTGATCTTCGCACCCACATTATTGTCACGCTGCGCTCCGACTACCTGCCTGAACTGTTTGACCACCGGGCACTGTACAATCTGTGCAAACAGGGGATCGACCTGCGCACGATGACCGAGGACGAACTCCGGGCGGCGATCCGGCGCCCGCTGCAGCACCGCTACCCTGACGGCGACAAGCGCTTTGAAGATGCACTATTATCGAGACTAGCTGCGGACGCCGCAGCCGACGCCGCCTACCTGCCGCTGCTCCAGGTCACGCTGGAAGATCTCTGGGCGCGCGGCCGGCTCAAGCTGGAGGCCTACCACGACCTCACCGCCGCCATCCAGCGGCGCGCCGAGGAGGTCTATGCCTACGCTGACTACGCTGGGGCGCAGCAGCAACCGCGATCTACGCAGGAGCAGACCACGCTGCTCCAGATCTTCCTCGACCTGGTCGAAGTCTCCCTCGACGACGACCCCCGCCGCGATGTGCGCCGGCGGC
>CAKZQX010001046.1 GCA_937141995.1 uncultured Chloroflexaceae bacterium
TGACTGGCTGGTCGAGCTAGAGTTTCAACGCCTGAAGGAACAGGAAGAGCAGTTGCCACCCGAACGCCAGGTAGCCGTCCGCTACCTTGACCTGGCAAAGCAAGCGCTTGCACAGGTACTGTACGGTGCTACATTTAAAGAAATCACCCGAGATCGAGAGGTTATCTTTGAAGAGCATGGGATTGCAATATCTATTGATCGTCTCAGTGATGGCTATCAAAGTGTTACTGTGCTGATTATTGATTTGCTACGCCGGCTCGTTGAGGCTTTCCCGGATAACAACCATCCGCTCTCTGCTAAAGGCGTTGTCCTGATAGATGAGATAGATATTCACTTGCATCCAAAGTGGCAACGATCAATCGTTGAGCAAATTCGTGGTCTGTTTCCCAACTTACAGTTTATCATCACATCACATAGTCCTTTTATTGCACAGGATATGCGTCCGGAGGACAAAATTATTGTCTTGAAGAAACATAACGGCAACGTTACGGTCCATGAAGATGCTGGCTTTGTTACGAGTTGGCGGGTAGATCAGATTTTGACAAGTTCTCTGTTTGACATGAACACGACCCGCAACGTGCATATTGCCGCGGCAGAGCAGGAATATCAACACCTGCTTGACTTGCGCGCAAGTGGTACATTTACTTCAGAAAATAAACAACGATTGAGTGATTTGAAGCAGTGGTTAGATGAACATCGTTCCGCCCCCGGAGAAACTGCCGACGAGAATGAATTGTACAATGCCGCGCAGTCGTTGCTGGATATTCTTGATGACTATACTTCGCATTGATAACCCATGATTAAAATCAACCCGATAGCTGCACCTGGTATTCTCCAAAAGAAAGGTCATCAGTGGAGAGATGCATTGTGTGCCGCGAGGCAAGACTACTATCAACAACTGGCAGATTTTGAAGCAGGAAACATCGCTCAGAAACCGGTTCATCCATCCGCAGATAAAAAGAAGTATGCGCATAAGCAAGTCAAAACCTACCTCCAGCGGATGTTTGGACAGAAGTGCGCATACTGCGAGTCCTTAGTAACGGCGGTTGCCTACCAGCACGTTGAACACTTTCGGCCACAAAGCATCTATCCTTATCTCGCCTATGAATGGTATAACCTTTTGTTAGCATGTGAAGTCTGTAACAGCGGCCATAAAGGTAATCAGTTTCCGCTGATGGATGCCAGTCAACCCGAAGAGAACCGCTCTAATCCTTGCGCTCGCGATGGCAATGATGCCAATGCACTTGTCAATCCTTGCTTTGACAATCCAGAGGATTTCTTCGATTTCGATGACGAGTGGCTACTCTGTCGGAATAACAATTTGAGAGCACAGTACACTCGGGATGTGTGTGGGCTGAATAGGGATGATCTGAGAGATGCGCGCAGGATGGTGCTAGACCCGATAACAGCAGTGGCAGAGTACTTGCTGCTACTTGTGAAGAACAGACAACAAAATGCCGACCGAATCAGAAATCTGGCTACACGGATACAAAAATATACAGAATCTAGTTCTCCTTACTCTGCTATGGTAAGTTCTAAACTGCGATCATTGGGAATTAATCTTGCTGAACTCCTGTGACATATCTGCTAATTAACCACTACATTTTCATCCTTCTAAGTCTGTCTATCGTGAACACGATAAACATAACAGCCTGTTCAATATCTTCTTCTAAAAGACTGTCTGAAAAGATGATTCGCGTCGGTCCCACGGCATGCTGGGGGCCCTGCGACACCGGACAGCGCCCCAGGAGTCCCGGCTTCAGCCGGTTCCGGCCACACACCGGCTGAAGCCGGGACTCCCGCTCCAAGGCCGTAGCCCCATGACCAACCCGTTTCAGACAGTCTCTAAGGATCTCACCGCGTTACAATGTCGTATCAGCGCGATGGTTCGCTCCGCTCACCATGACACTGTGTTTCATAGTTGGTCCACTGCGTAAATCGTGCAAAGCAGAGGTATCACCTTGCTATCCTTCACATTCTGTTCAACTCATCCAATCGCAACTTGAGTTTTTTAATCTGATTGTCTACCTGCTGATCAAGCTCTCGCGGAAAAACATTCGCCTTAAACCGCTCCTCATCTCCCGTAAGATCCCCCTCATATGCCAGGCGTAGAATACGAAAATGCGCCCCGGCTTTCGACAAGGTCTCGCGCAGTTCAGGTGAGTCTATCAGGCCACTATTATCAAGAATTAAACTATCTAACTTTTTAGAAACTTTCTGAAAAGCTGATGCGCGTCGGTCCCACGGCATGCGGGGTGCCCTGCGACACCGGACAGCGCCCCAGGAGTCCCGGCTTCAGCCGGTTCCGGCCACACACCGGCGGAAGCCGGGACTCCCGTTCCGGGGCCGTCGCCCCATGACCAACCCGTTTCAGACAGTCTCTTAGAAACCTCTATAATCTGCTCAATCAGTATCTTGTCATTATTCTCAAACTTCTCACCCTCAAGCAGGACTATGAGCGTGCGGAAGTCTTCACCACGAGAAGCCCTGAACCGCTGATACAGTTCTCTGCTTATCCCTCGGAGATAAGTAAAAGGACCATAGAAAGAGTTTAGCTTTTTGTAAATCTCCTTCCGCTCATCTTCATACTGCTTCTGCTTCAACATACGGTGATTGTAGATAAAACCTGCCAGGAGCCCGACCAGACCCAGAATGATCGGACCTATAATCTGGATAAATTCAAGCATAGGAATACCCCTTGAATCGATACTATGTTACCAGGAAGTACCCAGATGATCACCATTGACCAGACCAAACGTCTTTTCTTTTAAAACCGTCCTGGCAAGACATTCTATCCAGATAATCTCGCGTATATCGTTTGGCCCTACCTCTCGAAGTTCGCTGCTCTCTCTAATTTCAAGTACCTCATAACCATTCTCTGTCAAAATATCTTTCCACTCACGCGGTTGATAAAATACATGAAATCTCCCAAGATCGTCTACACCCTCTCCAGTGCCTTTCTTCATCGCCGTGAAAAAAACCGAGTCAGGTTTAAGCACAGTATGAATTTGAGCCAGGACGGATGGCAACAAAAGGCGAGGAACATGCAACAATGCGCCAATTGACCATACGGCATCGAAGGTTTGATTTTGGGATGGGAGATGAACAAAGTTTCCCAGAACAAGGGGCTGCCTGGTGAATAATTGAGCTAACTGCAACAGCTTGGAGGAATAGTCAACACCAACTACGCGGAAGCCTTGTTGAGCAAAATGACGCATATCACGACCCGAACCACAACCCAGATCCAGTATCAGGGCATTTGCCTGTAAATGTTGACTGAAATTCCTCCACATTGGATGTAAGTCTGCTGCATGAGTTGCCTGAAAATACTCATCAGCGTGTGTTTCGTAATATTCGTGGGTGGTATCTTCTCTCATCATGGCCTCTCTGTATCTACCATCCGCTTCTTTGAGGCCAGTATATCATCCTGTTGCGACACTTAGCGTCACATTACATACGCTTCAAATTTCTACTCACATCCTGCCAACCAACCGCCTGACCCGCTGCACGCCAGTTGCAATAATATCGCCGGCAGTTACTATATCTTCCTGGGTATTGGCGCGTCCCACCCCAATGCGGATCGAGCTATGTGCCCGCTCTTCGCCAGAGCCCAGCGCCAGGATAACATGCGACGGCTCGACATTGGCGGTGGTGCAGGCTGAACCGGTTGAAATGGCAACATCTTTCAGTTGCACCACCAGCGAGCGGCTCTCAATTCCCTTGAATGCCACGCTCAGGTTGTGCGGCAGGCGCTG
>CAKZQX010001047.1 GCA_937141995.1 uncultured Chloroflexaceae bacterium
CCGGGACAGACCAGCAGCAAGGGCTGGACGGTTGAGAACACGCCCAAGGTGGTTGGCGGCGTTACCGCAACCTGTACCGACCTCGCGGCAACATTCTACCGCCAGATTACCAGCCAGGTTGTGCCGGTCTCCTCGCCCCGCGTCGCCGAATTGACCAAGCTCTTCGAGAATATTTTTCGTGCGGTCAATATTGCGCTGGTGAATGAACTGGCGCTGCTGTGTGATCGAATGGAACTGAATGTGTGGGAGGTGATCGCAGCGGCGGCGACCAAACCGTTTGGCTTTATGCCATTCACGCCCGGCCCCGGTCTGGGGGGGCACTGTATCCCGATCGACCCCTTCTACCTGACCTGGAAGGCACGCGAGTTTGATATGACCACCCGCTTTATTGAACTGGCGGGGGAGATCAACACGCAGATGCCGCGCCACGTCCATGATCTGGTGGTGCGGGCGCTCAACCGGCAGCGGAAGGCGCTCAACGGCGCAACCGTGCTGCTGCTGGGGGTGGCCTACAAAAAAGATGTAGACGACTACCGCGAGTCGCCGGTCTTCAAGGTGCTGGAGTTGCTGACGGCCGATGGGGGCGAGATTGTCCTGTGCGACCCACATATCGAGACATTTGAAACACACGCCGGGGCAGTGTATCATACCGTGCCGTTGACCGAAGATCTGCTGCGAAGCGCCGACTGCGCGGTCATTATCACCGATCATAGCGCCTTTGACTACGATCAGATTGTGGCCTGCGCGCCGGCGGTTGTGGATACGCGCAATGCCACGCGCCATGTGACGCAGGGACGCGAGAACATTGTGTTGTTATGAACATGCGTTACGCGGTGGGCTTTCAACCCAAGCGTATGACTAGATGCAGCACGATCTTCGCCTGCGGCAGCATGGTACTTTATTCACCTTTTTCCACCAAAAATTTGCACAACGTGCAAATTCTTGGTGGAAAAAGATGTTCTGTTCTACCCTGCCGGTGGCGCTATCCGTCTCCACACGCAGGACTGTATCAGTTGGATTATACAACGTATGAAGTATCGGGAACTCAGCACGAAACAATCGCCGGCAAAATTGCATAATCCGCTCCCGGCAGCAGGCACGCGGATGCGCCATTTCGGGGTGGCACTGCTTAACTCCCGGTTCCTGGTTCCGGCGTTGTTCGTGGTAGCGCTGCTGCTCCGGCTTTTCCGACTGGATGCCCAGAGTCTCTGGCTGGATGAGGGCAGCACCTGGCAGACGATCCAGCAACCCTGGGGCGTGCTGTTGCGCGAGTTGTTCAGCCCGGATGCGGCCTATCCGCTCTACCATCTGCTGCTCAAAGCGTGGGTAGCCCTGGCGGGGGATAGCGCGTGGGCGCTGCGGTTTCCCTCGGCGCTGGCGGGCGCTGGCGCAGTGGTGGCGCTCTATGTTGCCGGACGGGAACTCTTTCGCCCACCACCGGAGCTTGCCGGACAGGCCCGTGGTGATTTGCGGCCGCTGGTGGCGGCGCTGCTGCTGCTGGCCGCGCCATTTGCGCTCTGGTACGCACAGGAGGCCAAAACCTACAGCCTGCTGTTGCTGGTGGCAACGCTGCTGCTCTGGAGTTTGCTGCGGGCGTTGCGCCGAGGCGGAGTGGACGCGCAGCAGCACGTCCCTACCGCTGACAATGCATCCTGGAGCGTGAGCCGCCAGCCTGGGGCGACGGACGCGCTGCTGCGCGTCCTTACCGATGACAATGCCACCCGGCGGGACAGCCGGCGGGACTGGGGGTTGTTTGCGGCGCTGGCGCTGACCAGCATCT
>CAKZQX010001048.1 GCA_937141995.1 uncultured Chloroflexaceae bacterium
GCGTGTGCGGCTGACGGGCAATCCGCAGAACCGCCCGCTCCAGCGTGGCAAAACGCTCCCCAAACAGGCTGAAGTAGTCCGCCAGCAGACTGCGCTCCCACTCCTCGGTAGCGCGCTGCCCGGTAGCACCGCCGGTTCCGCCCGTCAGCGCATAGACCAGCGCATAGGCGGCGTGCTGCAAGTCGGCCAACAGCCAATCGTAGTGCGTCTGATCCAGCTTGCGTGGCAGAACATTGATGACACTACGCAACTCCTCCGTCTGGCCGGTGGGCCAGGTAGCCTGCAACCGGAGTGGGAACTGCCCGACGGCGTTCTGCGGATTCCAGCGCCAGCGCCAGGTCGGATCATCCGGGTGCAGAAAGGGCTGTAGCGGCGACGATGCCACGCCAACGGTCAGCGCCAGGGTTGCGCCCGGCGGCGGCAGGCACTGCAACTCCACCTCCTGTCACTCGCTGATGCTCATTTCATCGGGCGGATGACCGTTGATCAAAAGCTCGAGCATGGCCTGCAACCTATCCCCTGTCCCCTTCTGTCCCCTTATCCAGATGACCCTTCGATATGACCCAGGCGCTTCGCGCGGGCTTCGGCATAGGTCTGGGACAACCGCTCCAGCAGGGTATCCCGCTGATCATAGAGCCGCTTGAGCGGGCGAGGCTGGACGTTTGCCAGCGCATAGGCCGCGAAGATCGGTAGCGCAATGGTGCTATCGCAGTAGCAGACCACGCTATCCGGCAGTTGCTCCGGGTCGATCTTGCCCCAGGTGACCGCCTCCCCTGGCGTTGCCCCGGAGAGACCACCGGTATCGGGGCGGGCGTCGGTAAACTGGATAAAGTAGTCGTGGCCCTGCTCCTCCAGCTTCATAATCTCCTGGATCTGTGGCTCAGTTTGCAGCATAAAGTTTTTGGGTGAACCACCTCCAAAGATAATCACTGCGGTCTTGCCATCACTCTGCATTGCATCATACACAATCGCGGTGGTCTCATTCACATCCCGCTCAACATCGAAGCGCAACTGGTTGCCCCAGAGTTGCAGCGCCGCCACATTCATCCCGATGGTCGAGTCGCCCGGGCTGCTGGTGTAGAGCGGCACCCCCGCTTCGTAGGCCGCCGTGAGGATCGAGACATACTCGGTGCCCAGGGTCTGCTCGCGCGCCTGGGTGTAGCGCCCCAGCATGTAGTGCAACTCGGCCGTGCCCATCGTGCGCTGGAAATCCGGCCCGCGCATACACTCGTAGAGAAAATCATCGCTCTTGAAGAGCACATCCTGGTCAAAGAGGATGTCATAGATGCGGATGAGTTGCTGATCGCGGAGGGCGACATCGTCGGTGAAGGGTGTGGTGCCGAACAGTTCAAACCCCAGCGAGCGGTGGATGTCGTGGTAGAGGTTGGCACCTGTGCTGACCACCCAGTCGATCAGGCCGGCGCGGATCAGCGGAACCAGCGCGGCATACCCCAGGCCGGTGGGCGTCAGCGCGCCGCTCAGGGTGACGCCGATGGTGACATCCGGCTGGACGATCTTCTGGGTGAAGAGCCGGCATGCCTCGCGCAGGCGGGCGGCATTATAGGCCAGGAAGAGATTATCGACCAGATCGCACACGCTGGTATCGCCACTGATCGGGCGCGGGTCCAGTTTCTTGCCAGGGGGCATGAGTAAAACTCCTTCTATGGATCAGGTGTTCCCGGCAGTATGCGACTGCCCCGGCAGGCATTCACCGGCTAAAGCCGGGACTCCCGTGCAGCGCATATCCGGGTTATGTGCTCAAACTTTATCAGGCGGTTAGAAGCGAGTCGGTATACTTGGTTCTCTGTTCCTCTGTTCCTCTGTTCTCTATCTTACCATATGCAGCAGAACCGGCGCACACAGATGCTATAATCATAACCAATAGCTCCAGCCACCCGAAACATGACAGGAAAAAGGCATGCCCAACTCTATCTGCGTCACCTGTGGCACGCAGTTTGCCGCCACGGATGTGCCGCCCGCCCACTGCCCCATCTGCGAAGATGAGCGGCAGTATGTCAACTGGCAGGGCCAGCAGTGGACTACGCTGGACGACCTGCGTGCCAACCATCACAACGTCCTCAAGACCGAGGAGCCCGGATTGACCGGCATCGGCAGCGCGCCGCGCTTTGCGATTGGTCAGCGTGCGCTGCTGGTGCAGTCGCCGCAGGGCAACCTGCTCTGGGACTGCATTAGCCTGATCGATG
>CAKZQX010001049.1 GCA_937141995.1 uncultured Chloroflexaceae bacterium
TGGGTACCGCCGAGGTGCTGATCGCGCATCTGGCCCCCTTTGCCGCTGAGATCGGCGCAACGTCCGTGACTGTTACTGCTACCGACACTGACGGAACTCCAACAACCCAGGACAACTTCACCTTTGGAGAGACAACCGATTATCTGGAGCTACCCGCAGGTAATTACCAGATCAACGTTACCCCGAGTAGTGTCACCAATCCGGTCATTACCAGTACACTGGCTTTCCTGGGAGGACAGGACTATACTGCTGCGGCGATTGGTAACGGCCCAGACGAAAACCAGCCCCTGGAGCTGCTGGCGCTGGAGGACGACAACAGCGCGCCGAGTGCGGGGAATGCGAAGGTGCGGATTGTCCACGCCGCGCCCTTTACCAGCACTCTGGCGGCGACCGAGGTGGATATTCGCACGGAAGCGGGCGATCCGGTCAACAATCTAACGAATGTGCCTTACAAGGACAACAGCGGCTACTTTGAACTGCCGCCGGCAACCTACGATCTGAAGATTACCGCTCCCGGCGACCCGGATACGACCCTGATCGATGTGCCGCCCTTCACCCTGAGCGATGGCAATATCGTGACGGTCTTTGCCGTGGGTGACGGCAGCAATCAGCCCCTCAATGTGCTGGGTGTGGGCGCAAGCCTGGGTACCGCCGAGGTGCTGATCGCGCATCTGGCCCCCTTTGCCGCTGGTGATGCTGCGGTAACGGTCGAGGTCAACGGCGATGCGGTGTTGACTGACTTTGCGTATGGTAACACCACGGACTACTTGCCGCTGCCGGCGGGCAACTACACCATCAACATCATCCCGAATGGCGCGAGTGATCCGGCCATTACCGGCAGCTTTGCCTTCCTGGGTGGGCAGGACTACACGGCGGCGGCAGTTGGCGACGACACGAACCAGCCGCTGGATCTGCTGGTGCTGCTGGACAACAACAGCCCGCCCGCGCCCGGCAAGGCAAAGGTACGCGTTGTCCATGCCGCGCCGTTTGCTACGGATGCGGTCACGCTGGCGAGTACTGCCGTTGATGTATTGACTCAGGATGGAGCCCCGATTCTGACGAATGTCTCCTTTGGGGATATCAGCGACTACCTGAGCCTGGAGCCGGGTACTTACGATCTGAAGATTACGCCGGCCGGCGACCCGAACGCAGAACCACTGATCGATCTTGCACCGTTTACGCTCAAGGCCGGTGATATCGTCACTGTGTATGCGGTTGGCATCGGCGAGGGCGGCAATCAGCCGCTGGGTGGGCTGCTGGTAAGCGGACAGACGTTGCAGATCTTCCTGCCAATTGTGGTGAATTAGGGGTTACGGGTTATGGGTTACGGGTTAGGGGTTAGAATTTGTAGTGCAGGCATGCCATCAGATGCACAGAGCGCCGCGCTCGAACTGTGGCACGAATTAACGAGTTAGAATTTGTAGTGCAGGCATGCCATCAGATGCACTGCCTGGCATTCGCACCGTTTTTGGCCTGCATCAGCGAAGTGAATGCGCGTTGTAGTAGTACCCTGACACGATCTCACGAACCTGCCGTTGATCGAAGTTGCGCCGGACCTGACATGTCGGGTCCGGCGCAGCGTTTGCTTCTGGTTAACACGACGTACGCGGTCGGTTGCAAACCAGGCGTTTATCTAAATAACCGGCCCGACTCGCCTGCGGCAGCATGGTACATTCTGGTTCTTTTCCCGAACATTTGGCTCATTGAGCCAAATGTTCGGGAAAAGAACCCGGTTCTTCCGCCCTGCCGGCGGCACTATCCCCCGCCACATGCGGGATCGCCCGATCCATGGCAGCATTGACGGTTTCGTGGTGTTCGCGCATGTCGTGGTGTTCGTGGTCCAAATTTCCACCGCGTAACTTCTGTGCTTACATCAAGTTCTACCGCACTACTGTTGGCAGATGAACCCAGCCTTCGGGTGCTGCCGGAGTATACCCGCTCACGGCAAACAGCCCATCGGCGAGGGCCTGGTGCCCGGCCTGGCGCGGATGATAGTCCAGCTTGCGCAGCAACTCCGGATCAAGCGGTGAGTCAGGGTAGGGGCGCTCCACAAAAATGTAGCCGGCTTCATTGCCGACAAACGCCGTGCCCACCTCGGCGACCGGAATGCCCCTGGCGGCAGCAATGGAGCGGATGGATGCGTTAAACTTCGGCACCCACTCATCGGCCAGTTCGCCAATGCCCAGCAGGGGTAATCCCGGATAGGGATTGTACAACTCCATCACCAGCAGATCGCCCTGGACTACCCCATCGCCATCTTGCAGTGCAGCCTGCAATCGGTCGAGGATGGTTGCAAAATTGGCCTCGAATGTGGCAAGCACCTCGGCCGGCTCGTCGCCACCGGGGAGTAAGATCGACACAGCATCGTTCCCGCCAATACTTACCGTAACCAGTCCAACCCGCTTCCCGGCTGCGCCCACTTCCTGGATGCGGGCAATTGCCGTGTCCAGTTGTCCGCCCGCTGCCAGCATGCTGCTGCTGGTCTCGCCATTAATCGCCAGGTTTTCATAGCCCAGGGCCGGGTTGATGCCCTGCGCATGCGCCAGCAGCATAGCCGGGTAGCCCGGCAGATTATCATTGTTGCCCGGATACTCTGTCCCGGTCGCCAGCGAGTCGCCCAGTGCCATGTAAACATCGCCGGGTCCGGCGGGAACATAATCCGGGGGAACCAGCGCATAGGCCGTCGGGTGCCGGCCCAGGCTAATAACGACGATCAATGCCGACACCATAAAGATGAGTCGTAAGCCATGCCGCATACATGAACCTCGCTTCGCTTGTGGGTTTCCAGTGACGTGTGATGCGTGGTGTGCGTGTACGGACACACCCGGTTTGCTGTTCAAATCCGGGGAATTATACACCAATTGGCCTGGATGCATGCGCCGCCTGAACAAATCGTTGCGCCAGGTCAGGGTAGGCCAGGAAGTGGAGATGCACATATGAAGCGATGACGTTATTCACCTGCGCCCCCTCGGAGCGGACTTCTGCGCGCATGGCATCCGGCAGTAGCTCATAGACCGGGGGTAATCCGGCGGGCAAATCGGGACAGACCGAGTAGTGAAACTCGTGCCCGCGTACCGTTTCGCCCGCCCGCCAGAGCCAGGTATCATGCAGCGCTCTGACCGTGCGGTAGCCCAGCGTGAGCCGCCCGGTCATGTGCGATGCGCCCGGCAATACCCCGACCATGGGAAAGCTGCGCCCCTCGGCATCCCGGATCGCCTCCGTCAGATACATCAACCCGCCACATTCAGCATAGACCGGCAATCCGGCCCCCACCGCGGCACGAATGCCGGCACGCATGGCTGCATTCGCCGCCAGATCGTCCGCGTATAGCTCGGGGAAGCCTCCGCACAGGTAGAGCGCCTGCGTTCTCGGCGGCAACGCCTGATCCCGTAGCGGACTGAAGAAGACCAGTTCGGCCCCCGCCGCCCGCAGCAGGTCCAGGTTGTCCTCGTAGAGAAAACTGAAGGCTGTGTCCCGCGCCACGGCAATCACCGCGGTATGTTCCGGCGAGCGGGTTGCGTTCGGTAGAGTGGGCGCGGCGAGGGGAGGCGCGGTCTGCGCGAGGGCGCGGATCTGCTCCAGATCGACCGTGGCGGCGATGGTTGCGCCCACTCGCTCTACCCAGGCCCGCCAGCGCCCCGGCTCGGCGGGCGGGATCAGGCCCCGGTGCCGCTCCGGCAGGTGCAGTTCTTCGTCGCGGCCCAGGTAGCCCACTACCGGCAGCCCCAGTGTCCCCTCGATCGCATCCGTGATCATCCGCGCATGCCGCGCGCTGCCCACCCGGTTGAGCAGCACTCCGGCAACCCGCAGGCGCGAGTCAAAGTCGCGCAACCCCTGCACCAGCGCTGCCGCCGTACGCGCCATCGCCCGGGCATCCAGGATCAGCAGCACCGGGGTTGCGGTGAGGCGGGCGATATGAGCGCTGCTCCCGGTGTCGTCATCGCCGGAGTAGCCGTCAAACAGCCCCATCACGCCCTCAATCAGCGCCAGGTCGGCCCCCTGCGCCCGCCGCGCCAGCACCCCGGCGATCTGGTCGGGCGGCAGCATCCAGGCGTCCAGGTTGTGGCAGGCCCGGCCCGCCGCCAGCGTGTGGTAGGTCGGGTCGATATAGTCCGGCCCGACTTTGAAGGGCGCTACGCGCAACCCCTGGCCCACAAACCGGGCAATCAGGCCGGCCGCGATGGTGGTCTTGCCGCTGCCGCTCATCGGCGCGGCCAGCATCAGC
>CAKZQX010001050.1 GCA_937141995.1 uncultured Chloroflexaceae bacterium
AAGAAAGTTCCATTCCACCCTGCCGGAGGCGAATCGGGCCAGTTGTCCCGGCAGATGCCTGGTTTGAAACCGACCACATAACTCCTGTTCATCACATAAGTTACGCGGTCCCTGACCTGGAAGATGGTTCCGCCTCCGGCAGCGCGGAAGAGACCAGATCTTTTGCACAAAAAATTCACGTTGTGAATTTTTTGTGCAAAAGAAAAAAAGCACCATGCTGCCGCAGGCAAAATATGTCGCTATCGGGATTAAAAAACCGATTTATATGCGCATCACGCAACACATGGTATTAAACGATATTATCCAGCAGTATCAGCAGTTAGAACAGGCGCTCGCACAACTCTCCCGGTCGGCGCGCTTTGACCCCGGTGTCAACCTGCGCCTGGAGCGGATTACGCATCTGTTGCAGGTGCTGGGCAATCCGCACCACCACTTCCCGGCGATCCATATCGGCGGAACCTCCGGCAAGGGCACCACGGCAGCCATGGCCGCGGCAATCCTGACCGCTGCCGGCTACCGCACCGGGCTCTACCTCTCGCCTGCCCTGCAGATCCTGAACGAGTGCTACCAGCTCAACGGCCAGATCTGCGCAACCAGCCGCCTGTCGGCACTATTTGCGACGATGAAACCGGCGCTGGACGCAGTTGCCGCCACCAACCCGGCCGGCTCCCCGACCCCGTTTGAGGCGCAGGTGGCGCTGGCATTCCTGCTCTTTCAGCGGGAGGGCGTTGATGTCGCCGTGGTCGAGGTAGGACTGGGCGGCGCACGGGATGCGACCAATGTGCTACCCGCAACCGTCGCCGTGCTGACGAATGTCGGGTTGGATCACACGGCGATCCTGGGGGATACGGTTGCGGCAATTGCGCAGGAGAAGGCCGGCATTATCAAGCCGGGCCGGCATGTGATCAGTGGCGTAGAACAACCCGAGGCCCGCCGGATTATCGCCGACAGATGCGCGGCGCAGGGTGCGCGGCTCTGGCAGGTGGGGCCGGATATTACCTGGCAACCCGAAGCGACGGGAAAGTTTACACTGCATCTGCCCACCCGCACCCTGACCAAGCTCTCGTCGGGAATGCCTGGTGCGGCTCACATTGCCAATGCTGCCTGCGCGGTAGCGGCGGTGGAGGCGCTGCCCGGCTTCGTACTGCCGGAGCAGGCGCTGCGGCATGGGTTGGCAACGGCGCGACTACCCGGTCGGTTGGAGATCGTCCAGGAAGCGCCAACGGTCCTGCTGGATGGCGCGCACAACCCCGACAAACTGCGCGCGGCCCTCCAGTTGATCGATACAACCTATGCCGACAAACGGCGCATCCTGGTGCCGGCGCTCAAGGCCGACAAAGACGCGCATGCGCTGCTGCCGCCGCTGCTGGAGCGGGCTGATCAGGTGATCGTAACGGCCTTCCGGGCAAAACATCTCTGGGAGCCGCTGTCGCCGCTGTCGCTGGCGGATCTGGCGGCCATGTATGCGCCGCATCTCGATATCCGCGTTGTCGCTGATCCGCTGGAGGCAATTGCGCTGACGCTGGACATCGCCACACCCGCCGATCTGGTCTGGGTCACGGGATCACTCTACCTGGTTGGCGATGTACGAGAGCACTGGTACCCGGCGGCAATGCTGCTGGAGCAGGCGGAGTTGGGGTAAGCCACATAGTATTTCAGGTCATTTCGTGACCATACCCGATACGCCGCCATGCTTCTTTGAAATCAGGTATATCATACGCGGCAGGTTGCAGCCAGTACGAAACTTTCTCATTCTTTTCGCCGCGATGCGCCAGTGCTTTTATTTCCTCTGGGAGCATGATGAATGCATCTGGTTCATCAGCCACATTGTTAACAATGATCCAAAAATGATCCATGATCTTATCAAGCCTCTTACCAGGCAGAACAGAGCTTCGTTTTGATGACAATTTTGCCTGAGTTCCAATAAACTGTAGTACCATATGTGTTGTAGGCAATAATGTCAACACCGCGTGCATTGCGCGCAGAGTAGTACGCGCTGTGCTATAGGCGACGCTGGATACCGCCTATCAACTCCATCTCCATCGCTGTGTGTGCGGCCGGCCCTGGCCACCCGCGCTCCCCGCAGCGGTCTGGATCAACCCACCGGCATTGACCGCTGTGGCGGTACCCGGCGATCAGACGCCGGTAGGCGACCAGGTAGACGTTACCCAACCGGAGCCGATGTAATATGGTCCAGAGCCGTTCGGCTGCCTGGACCATATCATATCGCATACTGCACCCGAAATATCGATGTACCCTGTCTCAAATATATTGACACATTCCGTCAAACGTCTACCGCAACCTCAGCGCTGGGCGGCCTCCTGCACCAGTTCAAACGCCGCGGCTAGTTGCGTATCTTCGCTCTCGCGCAGCGCCTCAGCCGAGAGTTCGGCCGCATCGGTGGGTGAGAGCGGCTGGGTGCCCGGCGGCAGCACAACTTCGATATCCGGTTCAATGCCGGTTTCGCGGATCAGGCGGCCGCTGGGGGTGCGCCACTGGCTGGTGCCCAGCAGCAGGCCGCGCAGCCC
>CAKZQX010001051.1 GCA_937141995.1 uncultured Chloroflexaceae bacterium
CGTTTCAGACAGTCTCTCACCGCATATCGGGGCAGCACGCTGTCGGGGACCAGAGGCAAATTCAGGATGAGGGGAACATACCCACAGCTTCTAGGGATCTCCGCGATCAGCGTCAGGGGCAGTCGTGCCAATCCCCAATCCCCAACCCATGGATACCTCAACCATTTGCCTGACAGCAAGCGCCGTCGTTGGTACACTTCGGCTGTGAGTCGCGTTTAGGGCATTATCTTGCCGGTTTGCGGTTCGCAGTCTGCAATTTTTCAAAAACTGACGTAACCATTTTGTAACTAATTCGTGTATAATAGTACACTGTCCCGTCGAAAATACACAGTACGGCATGATTATGTATAGGCTGCTGTCAGAGACGACACGCCCATGAACTGCTTTTGTCTGCGCATGTTACCTCGCCTACCTGGTACCTGGGGTCCAGGTAGTCTCTTTGTGTGTACCTCTGTCCGCCGTCTATCTTCCACGCCAGCAGACCAACGCGCTGTAACTCACCGGCGTTCTGTCGGTGCGCATTCGGGTCGAGTTGATCCGGCACCAGACGTGGATCAGTTCAGTATTGTGACATCGACGTGATACATATGGCAATGGTGCTAAACATATCAGTTAAGGGGGAAACCTATGACTAACGCACAGGACGCCGCACAGCTTGCGAAGAGTTGGGCCGAAGATGCACGCTGGAAGGGCATTGAGCGTCCATACACCGCCGAAGATGTTGTCCGCCTCCGTGGGTCAATCCAGGTTGAGCATACCCTGGCCCGCCTTGGCGCGGAACGCCTCTGGAAGCTACTCCACACCGAAGACTTTATTAACGCGCTCGGCGCGTTGACCGGCAACCAGGCGGTGCAGCAGGTCAAGGCCGGGCTGAAAGCAATCTACCTGAGCGGCTGGCAGGTCGCCGCCGATGCCAATATCGCCGGGCAGATGTATCCTGACCAGAGCCTCTACCCGGCCAACAGTGTGCCGCATGTGGTGAAGCGCATTAACCAGGCGCTCCAGCGGGCCGACCAGATCAATCACGCCGAGGGGCGCGACGATGTCCACTGGTTTGCGCCCATCGTTGCCGATGCGGAGGCCGGTTTCGGCGGCGCGCTGAATGTCTTCGAGTTGATGAAGGGAATGATCGAGGCGGGGGCGGCCGGGGTCCACTTTGAGGATCAACTGGCCTCCGAGAAGAAGTGCGGGCATATGGGCGGCAAGGTGCTTCTGCCGACCCAGCATGCCGTGCGTAACCTGCTCTCTGCCCGGCTCGCGGCGGATGTTGAGGGCGTGCCGACGGTCCTTACCGCGCGCACCGACGCCGATGCGGCCAACCTGCTGATGAGCGATGTTGATCCGCGCGATCATCAGTTTATCACGGGAGATCGCACGGCTGAGGGCTTCTTCCGCGTGAAGCCGGGCCTGGATCAGGCGATTGCGCGTGGGCTGGCCTACGCGCCCTACGCCGATATGATCTGGTGCGAGACCTCGAAGCCGGATCTGGGGGAGGCCAAGAAGTTTGCCGAAGGTATTCACAAAGAGTTCCCCGGCAAGCTGCTGGCCTACAACTGCTCGCCCTCGTTCAACTGGAAGCGCAACCTGGACGATGCGACTATCGCCAAATTCCAGCGGGAACTGGGCGCAATGGGCTACAAATTCCAGTTCGTCACGCTGGCGGGCTTCCACACCCTGAACTTCAGCATGTTTGATCTGGCGCGTCAGTACCGCGACGAGGGGATGGCGGCCTACTCCCGCCTGCAGGAGGAAGAATTCGCCAGCGAGAAGCATGGCTACACCGCCACCAAGCATCAGCGTGAGGTGGGCGCGGGCTACTTCGACGATGTGGCCCAGGTCATTAGTGGCGGCACCTCCTCCACCACGGCGCTGACCGGCTCCACCGAAGAGGAGCAGTTCGCCTGATATGCGGCCTGAAGCGGTCAGGGGTTGGGGATGGAAGGTTTGGGGGTAGACACGGGAATCTGCCCCCCGAACCATCCATCGGGGCAGACGACAGAAGTTATGCGACTCCTGACCCGACAGGGAATGTTGCCTCCGGCAGGTCGGAGGCAACCATCTTTATTCACAACCATGTTGCACAATGTGCAACATGGTTGTGAATAAAGATAAAACAGTACCATGCTGCCGCAGGCGAATCGGGCTTTTGGTTGGTCAACCAACGGAAATAAGGCTGCACCGCGTACGTCCTGTCAGATGAGATTGTGTGGTGATTCATACGAGAAGGTGAGAGTTTATGACGAATCAGAATACTTACCCAGGGGGGGTGAATATCTCCGGGCCGGTTTCCTCCGAATTTGCGGAGATATTAACGCCCGAAGCCCTGGCATTTGTGGCAAAGTTGCATCGGGCATTTGATGACCGACGGCAGGCACTGCTGCAGCGGCGTGTGGAGCGGCAGGCCGAGTTTGACGCGGGCAAAAAGCCTGACTTCTTGCCGGAGACGGCTGAGATCCGCAACAGCGAGTGGACCGTTGCGCCCATTCCCGCCGATCTGCAGGATCGCCGCACGGAGATCACCGGGCCGACCGACCGCAAGATGGTGGTGAATGCGCTCAACTCCGGGGCGAAGGTTTTTATGGCCGACTTTGAGGATGCCAACGCGCCCACCTGGGAGAACATGGTCGAGGGGCAGATCAACCTGCGTGACGCAATCAACCGCAAAATCGACTTTGCCAGCGCGGAGGGCAAGCAGTATGCGCTGCAAGACCAGATCGCCACGTTGCTGGTGCGTCCGCGCGGCTGGCATCTGGTGGAGAAGCATGTCCAGATCGACGGCAAGCCGGTTGCCGGGGGGCTGTTCGACTTTGGGCTCTACTTCTTCCACAATGTGAAAACCTTGATCAGCAAGGGTACCGGCCCCTACTTCTACCTGCCCAAGCTGGAGAGCCACCTGGAGGCGCGCCTCTGGAACGACGTCTTTACCACGGCTCAGGCCAAGCTAGGCGTGCCCCACGGCTCG
>CAKZQX010001052.1 GCA_937141995.1 uncultured Chloroflexaceae bacterium
TCGTAACAAGGTAGCCGTACCGGAAGGTGCGGCTGGATCACCTCCTTTCTAGGGATACTTTAGGAAACTTACTGCTTGTTCTATTGGTTCTGGTAAAAGCCAGGGGTGAAACACCCCTGGCTTATTTTATTCTGGGCGTATTTGTTCTTTTTCGCTTGCGCCGCTAAATATCAATATCGGCGCGCAGGCGTTGAAGATCATTCTCAATGTCGGCAAAGATACGCTGGAGATCGGTCAGTTGTTCGCGTTGAGCCCGCACAAAGCGGGTATACGGACCAATCGCCTCGCGAATGCGCGCCAGTGACTGCTCAACCTCGGTGACAAACTGGCGTTGGACGGTCTGGCGTAACTGGGTACGCATTTCGTCTACCCGTTTGCTAAACGCGCGCTTGGCCTGACGCCGCTTGGCCGGAAGCAGGTAGAAGCCGCCAACCGCAACCACCGTTGCCGCTAGAATACCGGTTATGTCAAAGAAAACCCCCTGGAGAAGCGCCACCAGCAACGCGCCCAAACCCAGCGCGCCAACCTCGGTGATCGCCGTAGCCGCGACAGAGGCGCGGATTTCGTCCGCTAATGACTGTGCCTCCTGCTCACGATCGTAGGTTGCTACTACCCGGCGCGCAGTATGCCCAACCGATTCGAGCAGTGCGCCCCGGTTGTACTCAAACGCCCCGCCGACCTCGCCAATCATGCCATCACGGTGCTGCGGCACACGGCGGCGGTTGATATATTCCGTTGTGCTTTGCCACAATCGGAGATCTTTTTCAACCATCCAGTCAATCAAGGTCTGCACCCGCTGTTCAATCTGCTGTGAAACATCACCTATTACTTCTCTTTCAAAAGCTGACTGGATATGATTTGAGCGCAGCAGATCCGGCACACGGTTCAGGCGGATCGTCTCGTCAAAGAAGCGTAGTCCCCGCCGCTCCAGATCCTGGAGAATTATGTCAATTTCGTTAAGATGATACTGAACATCGGTGCTGAGATCATCACGGAAGAGATTGAGTTGCTGATCAATATTGCCCAGCGTAACAAAATCTTCCCGCAACGTGGCAAGACGATTCTCGGCCATCGTAAGATAGTTGTGGCCCAGACGCTCGGCTACCCCCAGAGGTGAGAGCAGTTTGAGGCGGACACGCGTCTCCTCGTCAAGGGTATCAACAATATAGTGTTCAACTTCACCAAAGCGACTGGCCTCCCACATGCTGTTATCACCCTTCATCCGGGCGCGTAACGCCGTGCGCGCCGAGATAGCGAAAACCTCCGGGGTTGTGCCTAAAACCGTATGCGCATGATCGCGCACAAATTCCAGCACCTGACCCAGTCCGGATTCATCAAGAATATCGATTTTATTCAGAATGATAACAACTTTCTTACCCCACTCTTGGATGAGCGCGAGAAATACCCGTTCGCTTTCAGTGAACGGACGATCAGCCGAGGTTGTGAACAGCACCAGATCGGCCCGGGGAATAAAGTCGCGGGTCAACTCCTCGTGGCGACGGATAACGGCATTCGTGCCGGGCGTATCCACAATCATCAGATGACGCAGCACTTCAGATGGGTAGGTCTGCTCAAGGAGTTGAGCTTCTTGCAGATGACTCTGGACCGTATCACCGTGGCGCAGGAGCGTAATGCGATCCGTGGTTGGCGTAACCCCCTCGGGTAGAACCGACGCACCAAGCAGTGCATTAATAAAACTAGACTTTCCTGAGTTGAACTCTCCGGCAATGACCAGCAAGAAAAGCTCATCAAGGTGGTCGCGCGCATCTTGCAACGCCCGTACATCACCCGGTGCAACATCAGAACCGAACCGCTCCAATGCTACTGTCAGGCGCTCAAGCAACGACCGCAACTCGTCAAGGAGTAATTGATGCCGTTCAGTCAGCAGACGTTTGCGCGTGAGAAGGCC
The DNA here is from genome assembly GCA_937141995.1 of uncultured Chloroflexaceae bacterium. Lineage (GTDB taxonomy): Bacteria > Chloroflexota > Chloroflexia > Chloroflexales > Chloroflexaceae > CAKZQX01. The sequence goes on from CAKZQX010001052.1 coordinate 1,910, forward strand.
ATGCGCTGCCATTGTCAATGCCTCTCTAATATGTCAATACGAAACCAGACCGCTACTCCGTGGAAGAGCCTGGTGCTCTCTGCCGGAGAAGCATAGCAAGCAGGACATACGCAGTCAGGGTGTGTGTCCACAAACGGTTAGTCGTTGTGGCCGGTCATAGACGTACATGCTATCCCCATGGGAACCGCATTTATCCTATCATATATAGGAGTTACGCGGTTGACGTTGAAACCGGACGTTTCACGAGATAGAAGCCGGATGCGCCTGCGGCAGCATGGTACTGTTTTAGCTTTTGCACAACCATAGTTGCACAAAAGCATGGAATCTTCCGTCCTGCCGGGTCAATGACCGCGTAACTCCTGTTATAAAGTATCGTTGAACGGCGATATGCCCCCTGGATCATACCAGAGCATTGCCGTTATGTCTTGCGTTCTGCGAGTCTGCTGCGGCTGACACGCTCCGTTGACGCAATTTCGTAAATTATCCACAAAAGCGACTATCATGTAATCTAGAGCACAAACACCTGCCGTCAAAGCTGCTATACTAGGGACATCTCCTTCTCCTCTCTTCTCTTGTCTAAGGGGGTCTGGGCAACCAGGCCCCCTTAGGCATTTCAATCACCTGATTTGTTCAACCGATCAAATGTATACACCAAACTGACGCAAGAGTACCGCCAGCGCTGCCAGCACCATTGCGCCACCAATAACCAGGTAGAGCAATGCCGGGCCAATGGCCCGCAGTGGTGGCAATCCCTTCCGGCGTTGCGCCGGTGTTTCGATACGTTGACCGCGCCAGTAGGTGACACGCTTGCTGCTAAACGAGCCGCCCCCCCAGGCCTGCCATCCCAGGTAGAGCAGATACCCGCCGCCACCGGCCAGTGCCGGAAAGAGCACCAACCAGGGAAGCCGTGTTCCATTGGCAATGATAGCAACAACCGCAATTAGCGCGACCCAGCGCCAGTCAAAGCGTCTACCCGGCATACCTCATCCTTTGCAGTCAAGACGTTTGATACAATGTACCTATGCATAGCATTATCTGTACGACGCGCCCATTATAGCGTAAGTTGCGACCTTGCGGCACATCGTGATTGACGAGCTTCAGCGGGCTATGGTATTATATCTGACTGATGCAATTGTGTAACCAGCGACGAGGAGTAAGCGTGTGAGCGCAAAAATGAAGGTTTTGCTTGTCCACGATGTTGAAAAGTTAGGACAGGCAGGAGATATCAAAGAGGTTGCGGGCGGTTTTGGTCGCAATTATCTGCTACCCAAGGGGTTTGCGGTAATGGCGACCCCCGGCCAGATGCGCCAGGCAGAAGAGCGCCTGGCAGCCCGGCAGCGGCGTAATGCCGAGGCCCGGCGTGATGCCGAGGCGCTTGCCGGCCGCATCAGCGGGGCTACGTTGCGCTTTGTGGCGCGGGTTGGCGAACTGGATCGGCTGTATGGTTCGGTGACGAATGCCGATGTGGCCGACAAATTGATGGAGCAGCTTGGGATTGAGGTAGATCGCCGGAAGATCGATCTGGAAGACCCGATCAAGCGTATCGGGGTCTATCCGGTAAAGGTGCGACTGGCCCCCGGTCTGGAGCCGCTGGTTAATGTTGTTGTGGAAGGGGCCGCGGGCGAGATTGACCTGCCCGACCTGGAGGAAGAGGAAGAAGAAACCCCTGGCGCACAGATATAGTGCCAATACTGAGTAACAACCTTTCGCCCGACAACAACCATAGGGAGTAACGCCAATGTGCCCGGCATGAAATGCCGCAGGCACATTGTCATTTCCTGGGCCTGTTGTGGACAACTTCTGGACAAACGGCGGATTGATCTTGATGAACTGTGGATAACCCGCATGGAAAAGTCACTACCGGCCGATATTAATGCTGAACGCGCGGTAATCGGGTCCGTTATGCTGGAGCGGGACGCAATTATTGCGATTGCGCCCTGGTTACCGGCCGACTATTTTTATTTAGAAAAGCATGCCTGGATCTACGAGGCGATGCTGGCCTGCTACAATCGGCGTATTCCTCCCGATCTCTCCACCGTTGCCGATGAACTGCGTCGGAACGACCGGCTAACCCCGATCGGGGGAATTGCGTACCTGGGTGAACTGGCGGCGGAAGTGCCGACGGCAGTGCATGTGGAATATTATGCCCGCATCGTCGAGCGGACCGCCATTCTGCGCCGCCTGATTCAGGTTGGCGGCACTATCGCCGGGCTCGGCTATCAGGAAGACGAAGAGTTAGAGAACACGCTTGATAAAGCCGAGGCCGAGCTTTTTACCGTCTCGCAGCGTCGTGCCACGCAGGAGTTTGTACATATCGGCAAGGTCGTTGACTCCTACTTTGAACAGATTAATTACCTCAATGAGCATCGCGGCGAGGTTGTGGGGGTACCGACGGGCTACCGCGACCTGGATGAACTGACGGGCGGCCTGCAGCCGTCGGATCTGATTATTCTGGCTGCGCGGCCGAGTGTGGGGAAAACCTCGCTCGCCCTCAGCATCGCCTACAACGTCGCGCTGAAGGCCCAGGGCACCGTCGGCGTCTTCAGCCTGGAGATGAGCCGGGAACAACTGGTGCAGCGCCTGCTGGCAATGCACACCGGGATCGATACGCAACGACTGCGTACCGGCACGATCCACGACCGCGATCTCCAGGTGGTGATGGAGGCGATGGGGGTGCTCTCGGCGCTGGCCGTCTATATCGAGGATACGCCGGGGTTAAGCATTATGGAAGTGCGTAGCCGCGCCCGGCGCTTGCAATCGGAGGTCGGGATCGATTTGCTGGTGATTGACTATCTGCAACTGATGCAGGGCCGCCGCACGGATAACCGCGTGCAGGAGGTCAGCGAGATCAGCCGTGGACTGAAGGCACTGGCGCGTGAACTGAATGTGCCGGTGCTGGCGTTGAGTCAGCTCTCCCGCGCAGTCGAGGGCCGAACAAGTCATGTGCCAATGCTAAGTGATTTGCGTGAGTCGGGTTGTCTGGCAGGGGAAAGCCTGGTCTATCTGCCGGATGAGGGCGTGTATCGCCGCATCGACGAACTGGTCGGTACGACAGGATTTCGGGTGCTTGCGTTGAACATAGAAACCTGGAAGATGGAACCGCGCCCAGTGACCCATGCATTCAGCACCGGAGTGAAGCCGGTGTATCGTCTCACTACCCGCCTGGGACACAGCATCCGCGCCACTGGCAATCATAAGTTCCGTACCACTGCGGGTTGGTGTCGCCTTGACCAACTTGTACCCGGCCAGCGTCTTGCATTGCCGCGGCAACTCCGCGCACAAAGCGATGTCTATTGGGACGAAGTTGTAACCATCGAGCCTGATGGCGAGGCATTGGTGTATGACCTTACAGTAGAAGGGTTGCATAACTTCGTGGCAAATGATATGACCGTGCATAATTCAATCGAGCAAGACGCCGATATAGTCATGTTTATTTACCGCGAAGAACTCTACGACAAAGAGACAGATAAAAAAGGTATCGCCGAGGTTCATTTAGCCAAGCACCGGAATGGGCCGCTGGGAGTTGTGCCGCTGCGCTTTGAGAATAACACCACACAGTTCCAGAACCTGGAGCGCTACCGGGTGCCGGAGGGGTATTGATGCATCAGGCCGGCCCGCAACCCAGCCGCCGTCGGGCGCGCGGCCGGGTCATGCTCGAGTGCTGATGCGAGGAGCGTGGCGATATCCGGCGGGAGGATGGCAAGCGCCGGGAAATCCAGCGGATGCGCCGTCGGGTCATCGTCGGTCAACAGGTGGTAGAGGGTTGCCCCCAGCCCATCCACATCGCTCTGTGGCGACGCCTGTCCCTGGTATTGCTCCGGGGCAGCATAGCCGGGGGTGCCATAGCCGGCCAACCGGGTTGTTGCGCCGGTCTGCTGCCAGAGCATCGCGCCGCCAAAGTCTACCAGGATTGGTTCGTTCTGATCGGGTGGCAGGATCAGGTTGGCGGGTTTGATATCGAGATGCAGCAGCGGTTGCGGCAGCGTCGCCAGATAGTCGAGGGTCGCGGCAACACTGGCAGCGTAGGCCAGCGCCTCTTCCAGCGGCAGAGCCGCGCCGGGGATGACCACGCCGTTTGGCCCGATGCGCGTCAGGTGCTGCTCCAGCGTTCGTCCGGCGATATACTCGAGCACCAGAAACTCCCCCTGATCGGTGCTCACCCGGTCAAGCAGACGCGCAATGCGCGGATGCTCCACCTGACCGAGCAACTCGGCTTCGCGGCGCAGGCAGACGGCGGCTTCCCGGCTCCAGTCGGCGTCGCGCTGGGCATCGACGGAGACCAGCGTCTTGATCACACAAAACTGATCTTCTGTCTGATCATGCGCCAGGTAGACGCTGCTCATCCCGCCGGTCCCCAGGGGTCGCAGCGCGGTGTAGCGTGCCGGCGACTGGAGCGCCTCCGGTACGCGGCTACGAAACACCAACCCACATCCGCTACAGTCTGCCTCCTCCAGCGTCGTCGGTGTGTGGCAGAGCGGACAGAGGAGCGGTGCTGAAAGAGCGGGCAGGCGTGGGAAAACTGCCGGTTGGGTAGACTGAACGAGGAGTTGCGGCGCAGGTAGCGTGGACGAGTTGCTGCTCACTGCCAGGGGTGTTTGTGGTGCGTATGGGCGTAACAGTCGCCCATGCAACAACTGCCGGCCCCACTGATTGGAATACCCGAGCAGCCACACTCCCCCCAGAAACACAAATGGCAGCAACAAGAGCAACCACACGTTTAGTGTAAGTGGGCCAGACAGGATAAGGAATGTGATACCAGTACGGGCTACACCAAGCGCGAATATGCGTCCATTTAAATTTCGATAGATGGGGACGGTGGGGCGCAACCAGCCGAGTGCGGGTAGTAGCAAAACTGCCATTGGTAATAGCAACACAAATCTCGTGGAAAAAATGGATGCTTCCCAGGACAGATCAGAGAGATGTGATATCAGTAATACCAAAAACAGTATATTGAACAGAGATGTAACCAGTGGCTCACACAGATTGATGCCGAGGAAGCGCAGCGTTGCGGCGTCTGGTCCGGTGCGCTGCCGGCTCATGCGGAAGGCAATTAACCCGTGACCAAACGCGCTAAATATAAATATCACGCACACGGAAAACAGCGTGATAGCAACTAACATGAGAAAGATCGATATTATGCCCATGGCAACCTCACCAGGTGGCGGCGGCTTCATTGCGGGGTCTACTGCAAGTTTGGTAGCTGCGCTCTACCGGAAAGCGTAGGATGAAGCCGGCGCCGTTGTGTTCTGTTATAGTTCGTTGTCCTGGTTAGTATACCACAACGGCGTGGTGAGGCACATGTATATTCTTTCATGTCTTATCGGAATGTGGGGGATTAAACAGCCGGGCAAACAAAAGGATGAGATAAGTTCGCCAGGGAACATCAACCAGGGACTCATTTCCAGTCCTTCATACGGTAGCCCAGCCAGCCCAGCGAGGCGAGATCGTTCCGCCAGTTCGGGCGGGTCTTGACCCAGAGATCCAGGAACGCGGGCCGCCCCAACATTCGCTCAACCTCGGTGCGGGCCGCGCTCCCGATGCGCTTGAGCATTGCGCCGCCTGCACCGATCACAATACCCTTCTGGCTCTCCTTCTCGACATTGATCGACAGACGGATGTAAGTGGTCTGCTCGCGCTCTTCCCACTCCTCAACCTCGACGGCAACGGCGTGGGGCACTTCCTGCTGCGTAAAACGCAACACCTTCTCACGGACCAGTTCGGCAACCAGTTGCTGCTCGGTCTGGTCGGCAACCTGATCGATGGCATAGAGCGGTTCGCCGTACGGCAACCGTGCCACAATTTCATCAAGCAGCGCTGGCAGCCCCGCCCCGGTTTGGGCC
>CAKZQX010001053.1 GCA_937141995.1 uncultured Chloroflexaceae bacterium
TCTGCCGTCCGGGTTGCGGCCTGCTGTTGCGATAAAATTGACATAAGATAATATTCCCGGTAGCGCGACCCGTCCCGGCCACGCCCCGCCTGTTCTCAACCGCAAAACGTGAGCAATTTTACCATAATGCAAGGTAAGCGGGTAACGCAACGGCATGCCACTCAGCATATCTGGTAAAATGGGGTAGCAAGTCGATAGTGAGGTGACAGATATGACCACAACGGCTGAAACGCAAACCCTGCCGACTGCCGGCGCGGCAGACACGGCCACGCCGGACGATCCCTTCGGCTATGGCTGGCGCTACGTAAAGCGTGATCTGGGCGAGGGAGATTTTACAATTGAAACGGTCCCGCTAACGCTGGAAGATGTCTTGCATCCCGAAGAAGGTGATCAGGTGACCCACAGTGAAGCCCATCAACGCCGGGTGCGCTATCTCTGCAACGTCTTCGCGTCCCGCCTGGTTCATGATCCAGCCGCCGTTGTGCTGGATGATGTACGGATCAAGTGGGATGTCCCGGAGGTCCGGCCGCATGGCCCGGACATTATGGTGATCTTTGGAGTGCGCGAACGTAAGAATTGGAGTACCTTCGACGTGGCCCAGGAGGGCGTCCGTCCGGCGTTGATCATCGAGTTGACGTCACCGGAGACGGCCGGCCTGGATCGCTCAAATAAACTCGAGCAGTACGAAACGGTCGGCGTCCCGCTCTATGTCATTATCGATGCCGTTACATCGCGCCGTCAAGCGGGTATCCGGCTGATGGGGTACCAGTTACAGCAGGAAGTCTATCAGATGCTGGTACCAAATGAGCAGGGGCGGCTCTGGCTGGAGCCAGTAAGGGTCTGGTTAAGCGTCGCGGCAGATGAGATTGTCTGTTATGACGAGGCGGGGCAGCCGCTGGGGGACTATGTGGCTCTGCGCACTGCCCTGGAAGCTGAGATCCGGGCCCGCGCCGAAGCCGAAGCCCGCGCCGCCACCGCCGAAGCCCGCGTGCGCGAACTGGAGGCCGAACTGCGGCGACTGCGCGGGGAGGACTGATGGCGAATCGCGCTACCGCCCCATCGCAATCAGGATCGGGACAGCAATGCCGGCAGCGACAATATGCATAATCGCAAAGGCCACCGCCGTTGCCGTGGGCAGCCCGATGGGCACTAAAAACGGCAGGTATGAGAGCAGCAGAACCACCAGCGAGATGATCAGAAAGAGGCGCACGGGTTGCGCGCTCCGCCGCTTGATCAGCGCGAACACCAGCGTTGCCCCGATAATCATCACTGCCGTAAAGATGACCGGCACGGCAACCATGGCGGGCATCATACCGGCCCCGGATGGATCGGGCACCATCAGTGGGCCGCCGTTGATGGCTGCCGCCAGGTAGAAGACCACCAGATTACCCAGTGCTGCGGTAACCGTGGCAATCGCCCCGGCTGTGAGCAGATTTCCTTTTCCATGCGGTTTGTCGCGGGTTATTGTTGCATTGCTCATTGGTTCTCTGCCTTTCATTTACAAACTGTGGCGATAACGACGTACGGCGAACGGAACAAAGACCAGCAGCAGCCCCCCGATCCAGGCCAGCGTGCCCGGCAGGGATGCTCCGACATCACCGCCCTGCAAGAGCGCTCGCACCGCATCGGCGGCAAATGTCACCGGGTTGATCATTGTGAAGGTGCGCAGCGCGGCGGGCATGGTCTCGGTGGGCACAAACGCCGAACTGGCAAAGATCAGCGGGAAAATCCAGATCTGGCTGGCAACCTGCGCCGTCTCCGCATCCCGCACGGTCAGCCCGATGGTGGCGGAAATCCAGGAGAATGCCAGCCCTAACAGGACCACCAGGAGCAGCGCCGCTATCGCCGGCAGCAGCCCGTTATCCGGCCGAAAGCCGATCAGGTAGCCCACGCCGGCCAGCAGCAGCACCACAAAGGCGTTGCGCACCGTGTCCGAGAGCGTGCGCCCCGCCAGCACTGCCGAGCGCGCCATGGGCAGCGAGCGGAAGCGGTCAACCATGCCATGCGAGAGATCTTCGGCCAGTCCCACCCCGGTCTGAATCGAACCAAACAGCACCGTTTGAATCAGAATACCCGGCAGCAGATAGTCGATATAGCTCATGTTAGAGACATTGATCGCGCCCCCAAAGACATAGGTGAAGAGTAGTAAAAACATAACTGGCTGAATCGTCGAGAAAGCCAGCAACTGCGGCAGTCGAATATAGCGCATCAGGTTGCGCTGGGTCATCACAAAAATGTCGGATATTGTCCAGCGCAGACTCTGCCGGATGGACGAGGTATCCGCCGGCTTTACACTGGGACGGGAGAGTTCAGTCTCGGTCATTCCTCCTCCTCTGCGGGTTGTTCGGCCGTTTCATGGCCGGTTAATGCGAGAAATACTTCATCCAGCGATGGGCGGCGGAGTGCAATATCGGCAATCGGCATGTCGATTGCATCCAGCGCGCGGATGGTCTGGGTGAGCACCTGCGCGCCGTTGGTTACGGTCAGGGTGATGCAGCCGGATGTGGCATCGGCGTGCGGTTCGCCCACATTCAGATCGGCAATCGCCTCTATGGCTGCGTCGGTGCGTGCTCTATCGCCAACATGCAACTCCAGCACGTCGCCGCCGATCTGCCGCTTTAGTTCATCCGCCGTGCCCTGAGCAATAATCTTGCCATGGTCAATCACCGCGATCTTGTCTGCCAGATAGTCGGCCTCTTCAAGATACTGCGTCGTAAGCAGCAGCGTGGTGCCCTCGGCAACCAGTTCATTAATCACATCCCAGAGATCGGTGCGGCTACGCGGGTCCAGTCCCGTCGTGGGCTCATCCAGGAAGAGCACTTCCGGCGAGACAACCAGGCTTGCCGCCAGATCGAGCCGCCGCCGCATCCCGCCGGAGTAGGTTTTGACCAGGCGATCCGCGGCTTTGAGCAGGCCAAATCGATCGAGCAGTTCATCGGCGCGCTGGCGGGCCTGTTTGCGCTCCAGGTGGTAGAGCCGCCCAACCATGCGCAGATTCTCGCGTCCGGTCAGGTTCTCATCGACAGCGGCATACTGTCCGGCCAGACCAACAATCCGGCGTAGTGCTGTCCGGTCGCGCACCACGTCATGTCCGGCAATGGTGGCCTGCCCCCCATCCGGGTTGAGCAACGTAGTCAGGATGCGCACCAGTGTGGTTTTGCCCGCGCCATTCGGTCCCAGCAACCCCAGTACTGTACCTTTACTCACGGTCAGGTCAATGTTTTCCAGCGCGGTGACATCACCAAATGTTTTGCGGATACCCTGGACGCTAATGATCGCCTCGGCCTCGGCCCGGCGGCTGCGTCGGCGTCCCGTCCGTGGTGCAGTCGGTGGTTGTGGTGTAGTCATTCTGCTCCCTTCACTATGTTTGTCGCTTTCTTTGGTCAATTTGTCGTGTCGCACATTACTGATCGGGAGTCCCGGCTTCAGCCGGACCAGGCGTTCCCGGCAGGATTCCCCTGCCCC
>CAKZQX010001054.1 GCA_937141995.1 uncultured Chloroflexaceae bacterium
AGCCTTTTGTGACCCGGACGGAGCCGATATGTTTAGTGTTGCGGCATTACAATTACGCACATGGATAACACCAACCTGGCTCACGCCACTGTCACTGATTGTTGAGGTATTGATCAACCGTGGTCGCGTTGCAGCGGCCCGACGCTTTGCCAATCGCTACAACACGCTCACTGTGGGAAGGGAGCGTCTGACAGTGAACGAATATATTCGGCAGATGCCAAAGAGTGTATCGGTGTGTGATACGCCACCGAGTCGTGATTTTTACATCATTGCACGCCACATGCTCGGTCAGGGAAGTAATCCCTGTGAGGTGGAGTTGATCTATGAATAAGCATAGGTGCAGGAGCGATGTGCATGCGCTCCGTGTCTGGATCTGCTCCCGAAATGTGAGAGACTTTCGGTAGGTATAATTAGAGAGTATCTTTGTAAATCAGGGAATAATGGCGGTTTAAATACAGAAAAAATATAAATGATTTGTTCTAAAATATGTGTCTGCATATAGCTGCATTGATGTGGAGTAGGGTTAGGGTTGCACGAACAAATGTACATGTGTGTGCTACAATACCAACTACGGAGTTATGCGCATAGATAAAGGTGCATGCGATGCCGATGCATACCATTCAGGTCTCAGAAGCAGTGTATCGGCGTCTCAGTGAGCGAGCGGCTCGGCTTCAACCCGGGATTTGCACGCCAGTCGCGCCTACCGCGAACAGCATGGCCTGTTCATGAATGACTCCTTGATTGTCGCCGTCATGCAGCGTGAGCGCATCCAAGTTCTGACGACTAACGACTCCGACTTCAAAGGTATTCCCGGTATCGCCGTGCGGGTGCTGCTGCCGTCAACATAGCTGTTCACCGTGGGGTGGAATGCTTGTGTTACAGCGTCACTGCAAAAGAACACCGCATGCACTGCAGCTATAGCAGTGGGCAAAACCATTGATCTCTGGTATACTGAATTCTTTATGAAACCCTATTCTCTCGATTTACGCGAACGCGTGCTGGCCGCTCTCGACGGTGGCATGGCTCGATCCGATGCGGTGCGCATCTTTCAGGTCAGTCTGGGCAGCATCAAACGCTGGTTGGTGGCACGGCAGGCGACGGGAACGGTCGCACCCAAGCAGGCGCGGGGCGGTCCCGTACGCACCATCACATCTGCCCACGACGACGCCATCCGTGCGCATGTCGCAGCACGTCCGGATGCGACGCTTGCCGACCGTGCCACCCACTGGAATGCGCTCCACGGGACGTCCATCAGCCAGCGCCCCTTGCGGTCCTCCTGCGCAATCTGTTTGGTGGTTATGATTGAGCGCTGCTCCGCCAGCGTGTTGGCCCGCCCGGGGGCAAAGTTGTGCAACTCTTCCAGCAGAAACAGCGCCGGCAGCTTAAGCGTGTCGGCAACCTGCGCGCTAAAAATCCCCTCGGCGATCAGGCTCTAGATCGTCGCCTGGAAATTGCCGGTATAGCCGGAGAGGGCCACCACACTCACGCCGCCATATCTGACCAGTTGCGTGTAGTCAGTGGACAGCGGCTCGTCCGGGTCCACCTGCTGCAAGGCAGTGTCCTGAAACACCACCGGCTGCGTCCAGTCAATGCCGGCATGCACCTGCGGCAAGAAGAAGGCGATAAACGGCTCAAAGAAGCGCTCCAGCACCTCCTTCCATGCGCCACCGAAATCACTGGCAGGCATATCCATTCGTTTGTCCTGGGGGGCAACGGTCATGTGGACAATACGGCGCTCTAACCCGACCGCTCTATAGGGCATGCAGCTTCTGGGCATGCCGACCTCCGTCATTTATCTCTGGTCCTTTGTCCGTGGCAAAGAAAAGCGTAGCAATTTTCGCCTGAGGAGCGGATCACTGCACTGACCGGGCAGACGAAGAGTGTAAATAAATGGTTAAAAGCAACCTGATTTCTCAAAAATGAATCATCTGTAATCAAAATAAATAGCATACCTTATTGACATTTAGAAGTATCTTAATTTACAATAGTAACCGTAGTAAGCATGGCATAGAATATCTATCTGTTTATCATTACATATGATGTCCTAACTACGCGGTAAGTATTGAATACATATACGATCGATATATCTGCGGACTGTCTACTCAGATCTTCATAAGCATTTATAAACACAATCGGATAGCTCTCCACCGCATTTCCACCAACATTCTTGCCCTGTACATCGCACACTACGGCCACCGGAAGCATTTCTGTAGGAGATGATCCACGGGTGTGAGCGTGTGCGCCTGAAGTCGTCGTATGCATGGTCCCTCACATAACGGTTAGATGCACGCTGATTATAAAGAACGTGGAGGTAACATGATACCGTATCGCGCTTGCTCCTCGCTGGGCAGCCTGCTTATCCTGATGATCATGCTGACCAGTTGCAGCGGTCCCACCGTGGCGACCAGGCCGACGCCGACCCCAGCCGGCACGGCCACACCCGCCGCCACCGCCACCGCGCTACCGCCGACCGACACACCGACGGTGGTCCCAACCGCCACCACCCCACCGCCAACCGGCACGCCGACGGTGGTCCCAACCGCCACCGCCACCGCCACCGCCACACCGGCAGCGGAGACCAGCGCTCCCGACGAGACCTCCGCGCTGACCTTCCGCACCATCCCCACCAGCGACGGCTTTGTGGCCGTGCGCGAACAACCTACCACCGACAGCAGTGAGATCACCCGGCTGACCGCCGGGAGCGCGGTGGTCTGCACCGGCTTTGTGGCAGGCGAGTCGCTGCTCTTCGGCGGGCAGTATTCCGACAGGTGGGCGGAGTGTCCGAGTGTCGGCGGCTATATCTTTGGGCCGCTGCTCAGCGCGGAAGATGCGCCTGGCGTGGGGGAGCCCCACCCGCCGCCGCGTCGGACAACGACACCGAGGCGATCATCGCAGCAACGCGGGCGCACGTTGGCAATCTCAATTTTAACTACGATGTTACGGACATCTGCATTGACGGCGATTTTGCGACGGCCACGGTTGCGCCCGATGCCGGTGCAGCCGACCCGGTCAGGGCCGCCCTCCAGCGCGTGGACGGCAACTGGACGGTGATCCACTTCCAACCGGGGATGGCGATTGCCCCGCCGGGCTACTGGGCGCAACTGGGTGTTCCGGATGATTTCGCCTGTTTCCAGTGAGTCGGTGGTGTTGTGGGGGTGATGATGTGATAATCCCCACCCCTTTCTTGATTATGTGAGGTTCAGGTTATGCAAGCAAGCGAAAGGAAAAACGCCATGCACAAGCACCGTCGGATGGTTCTGCTGGTTCTGCTCATCCTGCTGAGTGGCATGCTCCCAGTTGCGCAGCCGGCTACCCCGGTTGCGGCAGCCCCGGTTGATGAGGTTGGGGTGGATGATACAATTGCACCGCAGGCGGCGAGTGTTCCCTTTAGTGATGGCTTCGAAGCACCATCCCTGGGCGCTGATTGGTCTACGCAAGCCAACAATGCGGGTGTTGCCGAACTTAG
>CAKZQX010001055.1 GCA_937141995.1 uncultured Chloroflexaceae bacterium
GATCCGGTACATGTAGCGGGTGCCCGGCGCGACACCGGGAATCTCGCCGGCAAAATAGCCCTCTCCCTCGGGTTGAAGCGCATGGGTCGCAACCACCTGCTCGGCCTGCTCACCCATATAGAGCTGCACCGCCATCTGCCGGGCATTTGCTGCCCAGACGCGAAAGTGGGTGCCGCGGCCCGTGTAGGTAGCGCCGATTGGCAATTTCCAACTCACAAATATTCCTCCTTATAGAGAATAGAAAACAAAGAAACAGAGAACAAAATCGGTCTATCGCAGCTCCAATCGGAGACTATAGCAGTCCTAATTAACCGGAGTTACGCAGTGCGCCTTCAAACCGGACAGTTACCCCGATGAACGCCCGATTCGCCTGCGGCAGCATGGTACGTTTTTTAGCTTGTTCAGGACAATTTGGCTCTGTGAGCCAAATTGTCCTGAACAAGAATGAAATCTTCCGCCCTGCCGGAGGCGAAATTCCACGCCGGGTCCGTGACCGCGTAACTCGTGTCATTAACCGGAGTTACGCAGTGCGCCTTCAAACCGGACAGTTACCCCGATGAACGCCCGATTTGCCTGCGGCAGCATGGTACGTAATCGTTCTTGTTCATAAAACCTTTGCACAGAGTGCAAAGGTTTTATGAACAAGAATGAAATCTTCCGCCCTGCCGGAGGCGCATCCCAGCCGGCGGATGGACGACCGCGCACGTCCTGACTATTAAAAAAGAGTATTGGTTGCTGATTTCGCATGTGCTGACCCAGACGGTAACGCTGGTGCGAACCCTGTCGTATGTCAGGGGTAATGTTTCTATCACGGAAATGATCGCATAGTCGTAGTGTAGCATAACTTATAGGCCGGGTTGCACCTGCCGGCGCTCCGTGGGCCTGTGGTATACTGCGCGCATTCCGGCAAAGCCGCCCACCTGCGTATGAAGGAAGAAGCTGCATGTCGCTCCGCCTGATCGAAGTAATCATTCCCGCCGTAACGGTGAGCCGCCTCCAGATGCTGCTGGAGGATTATGAATTCATCGGCATCTGGATCCTGGACCATGGTGATAACCAGGCTATCGCGCGCATTCTGATCCCCACCGGGCAAACCGAGCACATTTCGGATGATCTGAATGATCACTTCGGGATGCATCCCGAGTTCCGCCTGCTGCTCTTCGCAGTTGAGGCAACACTGCCACACCCCCGGAAATTGGCGGAGGAGCAGACGGAAGAGCAGGAAACAGACGACGCCGAGTTATCCAAGAAACAGCAGAATACGCTGTCAAATCGTATCAGCCGCGAAGAACTCTACCAGGATATTGCCCAGGGCGCGGATATATCACCAGTCTACCTGATCACCGTGATGCTCTCGACCGTGGTTGCGGCGGTGGGGTTGCTGCGCGGCGATGTGGCCGTAATCATCGGGGCGATGGTAATTGCGCCGCTGCTCGGCCCGAATGTCGCGCTGGCGCTGGCCTCCACGCTGGGTGATCTGACGCTGGTCGGGCGCAGCGTCAAAACCCTGGTGGCTGGTGTTATCACCGCCTGGGGGCTGGCTGTGCTGATCGGATTGCTACTGGCGGTTGATCCCACCGTACCCGAGATCGCCGCGCGGACCCGCCTCAACCTGGGCGATATTCTGCTGGCGCTGGCCGCCGGCAGCGCGGGCGCGCTGGCCTTTACCTCCGGCATTCCTGCCGCCGTCATCGGCGTGATGGTCGCGGTAGCACTGCTGCCGCCCCTGGTTGTCACCGGGTTGCTTATTGGTGCCGGCTATAGCGGGTTGGGCATTAATGCTCTGGCGCTCTTTTTTTGCAATATCGCCTGCATCAACCTGGCCGGGATCGGTACCTTTCTGGCGCAAAAGATCCGACCGCGAAGCTGGTGGGAGAGCGAGAATGCCGGCAAGGCAACACGGATTGCGGTGGTAATCTGGGCCGGCATGCTGGCTCTGCTTCTGGCAGTAATTTTGTTGACGAGAGTGTAACGGGGAGTGTTGCGTTTTGAGTTTTAAGTTACACGCATCACGCGGTGGGCGTACAGAGCAGCCATGTACTCCCACAACGGCCGTCTTCGCCTGCGGCACCATGGTACTTTGTGAAAAAGATCTGATCTCTTCCACCCTGCCGGAGGCGATATTTCCTTTTGGGTGAGCAACCGCTTAACGCATGTAAGTTACAGGACTTACGCGGTGGGCATTTAAACGGGACATTTCACCTGATGGAAGCCGGATTCGCCTGCGGCAGCATGGTACGT
>CAKZQX010001056.1 GCA_937141995.1 uncultured Chloroflexaceae bacterium
CATGCAATCAATATCACGCTCAATGGTTGCAGTCGAGGGCAGTCGCCAGGTGTGTTCGGCAGCCAGCGCCCGGATCTGCATCCCCAACTGCGCACTCGTGAACTCACCGCCACGCAGCATATTGAAGGTATAGAACCAGGTGAGTGCAGCGTCCGGGCGTGCGGCAAGCTGCCAGTGGAGCAGCCACCAGCTTGCGGGCGAGACCAGAAACGGGTCAACACCCTCATCGTCCAGAAGCCAGGTTCCCAGCGGTGTCGGTTCATAACCGGTGCCATCCGGCTTTTTGTCGAATACACCACAGACCCGCCCCCAGTAGCGGATGGACTGGGCCATATTTTTGCCGACACCGAGCTTCACATAGGCATCCGGCTGGGAGAATAGGTCAGGATGCTTTTTGAGAACATCGTACCCCTTCTTCAGCCAGGTGCTGCGTAGCACAAAGGTTTCGTGACCACTGAAGGTCGGGGAGAATGATGGGTGAAACACAACTCCATCCTCAATGCTTGTCAGAGCGTCGCTAAAATCCAACCTGATTATACATGCATTCACGCGAAATGTAAAGCCTGTGTCTACTGCCGGGTACAAACCATATGCGTGGTTATCGATCATACAGTGTTCCAGGAGATAAGGCGGGGATAAGATAGCCGGGGAAAAGCATAGCTCACGCGCATTACGACGTGTTCAATAGCCGTGATTATAGCATGCCTGCTGAGTGCCGGCAACAGTGCTACGGGGGTTTTCCGTGCGATCCATCGATGACGACACGAAGCTGCCGGCAATCAGCCATTCCACGGTTACTTTTACGGAGTACATTTGTTCTGATGCTGTCTAACATACCGGGAATGTGATGTTAGACAATGCGGTATTACGCGTCCTGATGCGACATATCTTCATGGTGGGTACGCAAGAACCAGTGGTCAAAATAGGACGTGCTAAGGGCACTTATCAGGTGCTATCGGTGACATCACTGCCATGAATGAAGTCTGTTCCCTCGGATCGCAGCATCCGGCACAGAATCGGTGAAACACACAAATGTTCTATATGTAGCCATGCTCCACTGCGCTCCAGCCAGGGTGCGCTTATCGACGGGCTCAGCGCCGGTCATGTGTCCGCGGCGGCGGCGGTGATGGTGTGACCAGAGAGACAGGTAGGGTATGGTGTGGAAGAACGCGTGGCGGGATGCATGGGCAATGCCACACGGCACAGCACTCGTCACTGCCCAACGGGATTGCGTGCAGTCCTCATTGCAAAAAAATCGCTTCGCGCTCCGCGCGTACGCAGGATGCAGAACGCGCCTGACGGCGCGGAACAGGACACAGAACTTCAGGACACAGCACGCGTCCCAGCGGGAAGGTGCCGGGCAAGCCGGAAGCCAACAGAGCCGTAGTGGAGATCCGGCGGATGAAAGTCACGGGAGGACGTGCGCAGGTTGACCGATAGATTGTACCAGCCGCCGCCGCGCAGGGTCAAGTGTTTTTCCGCCGGATCGTCCAGTGCTTCCCGCCCATCGTGCGGATCATACGGATAGTTCCGATACGCACTGAGGGTTGAGGGTCCACTCTAATGCATTCCCGGCCAGGTCAGCGATCCCATCTTCCGGGGTTGCACCGGACGGGAAGCAGCCCACCGCCGTGGTGCCGGCATAGATCTCGTCAAAGTTCGCCCGTTCCGCATCCGGCGCAGCATCACCCCAGGGATAGGCGCGGCGCGTGGCGCGCCGGGCGGCATATTCCCACTCGGCCTCCGACGGCAGCAGGTAGATGAACCTGTCAGGATTGTACCCCCGATGTTGCGTCAGCCAGCGGCAAAACGCGATGGCTTCGTACCACGAGACCCCGACAACCGGGTGGTTGGGACGCGCGATGCCGAAGCGCTCGTCGTGCCACCACTCCGGGTGCTGTTTGTACTGACGCTGCTGATACGACGCCAGTCCCTCGGTTGCCTGATCATCGCGGGCCAGCCAGGTGCGTCCGGCAGCATCCCACCAGGGCATGTCCGGATCGTAGCCGTTATCGTCAAGAAACAACTTATATTGCGCATTCGTCACCGGGTAACGGCCAAGTTCAAAGGTCGGCAGCGTGAGTGGCTGGTCGTTGATTTCATCCTCCGGCCAGGTTCGCGCTCGTTTGGCCGTATCTTTGTCGCCCCGGTCAAGATAATACTGCGCATAGGCTTTTCCGGCCTGTGCTGCTGCGCGCGCTGTGCTCCCAATGTAAAACGTCCCCCCGTCAATGCACACCATCTCCGGCGGCAGGCTGCAAACGCCGGGGCGTGGATCGCCCAGGATTGCCAGTACCCGTCCGCACTCCACCCGGGCAGCCGCCGGGGCGGCATGGGCGGGTTGGGCGGCGAGAATCCCCCACGCCTGCCGGATGATCTGCGCGTTGAGTGGTCCCTGCCCCTTGAAACGCTCCAGTTCGGCAATCGCATCGGTTGCCAGGCCCAGCGCCCTGGCCCGTTCCGCCGGGGTGTGGCCCTGGGCAATCACGCGTTCCAGGAAGCGCCAGCAGCGTGCCTGGCTCAGATGCCCGGCGCAGAGCAGGATCACCTCACGCCACCAGTTCTCGCTGGAGCGGGCCACCAGGGCATCCCACTGATCGGTCTCGGCGATATGGCGCGCGGCCAGAAACTCCTGGAATGACAGGTGACTGTAGCGGAAGCGGTCAGGCTGCACCTCGTCCAGCAGGCCGATATGCACCGGCAGTTCGGCTACAAATGCCTTTGCTGCCTCCGTCGCATCGGCGCGGGTGGGCAGACAGGCGGCCACCGTCTGGATCAACTCTGCCCGCTCGATGATGCGCCCGGCTTCGCCGCGCTGGTGCATGGTGTAGGCCACCGCCGCCAGCAGTTCCCGGCGCGGGTCGAGCCCCATGCGCAGGTCGGGCCGGCCGCCGTACTGC
>CAKZQX010001057.1 GCA_937141995.1 uncultured Chloroflexaceae bacterium
CGACGACATTACATCCCGCCGTGGCGAAGATCAGCGCCGCCGTGCCCGTACCGCAGGCCAGATCCAGCACCCGCCGTCCGGGGTAGGGTGCTGGACCCCATCCCTGTGATTCAAGCCGGCGCAACACCTGCGCCGCCATCTGCTCTGAGAAAACCGATTGGCCGAAACGGTCATAGGTTGTTGCATACTCGTCGGAGAAATTCATGATGGATTGATCGTATATTTGGAAATTGGAGAAAAGAAAATGAAACGTGAAGCGTGAAATGTTATCCGGTCCACTTCACACCTCACGCTGTATGCTCTTTGCATATCAGGCCGCTATCTGGGCCCAATCCTCGTAGCGACGGTTGAGGGTAGCTTCCAACTCGGCATACTGCGCACCCAGCCGGGTGATCTGTTCGATATCCTGCGCGGCGCCGGCAGTCTCCAGGTCGGCCTTGAGCCGGGCCAGTTCTTGCTCCAGTTGCTCTACCTCGGCTTCCAGCGCGGCCAGGCGCTTCTTGCGCTGTTTATCTTCGGCGGCGGGGCGTTCAGCCCGGGCCGGCCGGCGTTCGTTCTGTGTGCGGCGACCCATCGCCGGAGCCGCAGCCGACTGTGCGGCGCGCTGGGCCTGCGCCTCTAAACGGGCGGTGTAGTCGCTATAGTTCCCCAGTTGCTCAACCAGCCGGCCATCCTGAACAATCCAGAGCTTGTCGGCCAGCGCATCGATAAAGTAGCGATCATGCGAGACAAACAGGATGCTGCCGGGATACTCCCGCAGCACACCCTCCAGCGCCTCGCGCGCGCCGATGTCCAGATGGTTGGTCGGCTCGTCCAGGATGAGCAGGTTGCCGGGCAGCAGCGTGAGTTGTGCCAGCGCCACGCGGCTACGCTCCCCACCGCTCAGATCGCCCACTCGCTTGAAGACATCATCACCACTAAAGAGAAAGCGCCCCAGCAGCGTCCGCGCGCGGGTTTCCTCGATCTGAGGCGCAACTCGGCGGATCTCATCCAGTACGCCGGCGTCCATGTTCAAGACATCGTGGCCCTGCGCGTAGTAGCCAATCGAGACTTTATGCCCCAGTTGCGGACCACCCCGCAGCGGCTTCAGTTCGCCCAGCAGCGTGCGCAGCAGCGTGGTTTTGCCGCTACCGTTCGGCCCCATCAGCGCCACCCGCTCCCCGCGATGCAGTTCCATCGCGTCGGCACGTACCAGCACGCGGGGCGCATCACTGACGCCGTCGGCGTGACCGCTCCCCGGATAGCCCACCACCAGACCGTCGAGGGCCAGCACCAGTTCACCACTACGCAACTGGCTGTCGAGAAAGAGCTTGAGTTGGCCGGCCTCCTGGGGCCGCGCGATCAACTGCTGCTCCTTGAATCGGTTGAGCCGTTTCTCGCGCCCTTTGGCTTCACCGCTGCGCTGCCCGGCTTTGTAGCGGCGAATAAACTCCTCGGTTTTGGCGATATACTCCTGCTGCGCTTCATACTCTTTCATCCGACGCTCCAGGCGGTCGGCCTTGAGTTCGAGGTAG
The DNA here is from genome assembly GCA_937141995.1 of uncultured Chloroflexaceae bacterium. Taxonomy (GTDB): domain Bacteria; phylum Chloroflexota; class Chloroflexia; order Chloroflexales; family Chloroflexaceae; genus CAKZQX01. The sequence goes on from CAKZQX010001057.1 coordinate 1,515, forward strand.
CGATTGTAGCCTGCCGGGTAGTCTTCGATGGTGCCCGCCACCACCTCCAGGGTGCGCTGCGTCACCCGGTCCAGGAAGTAGCGGTCGTGCGAGATGACGATCAGCGTGCCGTCCCAGCTATTGAGGAAACCCTCCAGCCACTCCAGCGCATCCAGGTCGAGATGGTTGGTTGGCTCATCCAGCAGCAGCAGGTCCGGGTCGGAGAGCAGGGTCGCCGCCAGCGCCGCGCGGGTCTTCTGGCCGCCGCTGAACTGGGCAAGACGCTGCTGGTGCTGCGCTTCCACAAAGCCAAGCCCCTGCAGCGTGCGCTTGATGCGATGCTCCATCTCGTAGCCGCCGGCATGCTCGAAGCGCGCCGTCAGTTCGCCGTAGCGCTCCATTTGCTGTTCCCAGTCGGGCGCGCTGGTGTCGGCGATGCGCTCCTCCAGGCGGCGGATCTCCACCTGCAACGCCTGCAGATGGGCAAACGCCGCCTCCATCTCTTCCCAGAGTGTGCGATTCTCGCTGAACCGCACCTCCTGGGCAAGATAGGCCAGCCGGGTGCCGCGCACGGTGTGAACGCTGCCCTCGTCGGCATGCTCCAGCCCGGCCACAATCTTGAGCAGCGTACTCTTGCCCGCGCCATTCACACCAACCAGGGCGACCTTATCGCCGCGCGGTACCTGAAAGCTGAGATCACTAAAGATCAGGTCCGCGCCATAATATTTTGTCAGTCCGCTGACGGTCAGCAGCGTCATGTAATCCTCCCACGATCGTGAAAAAAACGTGGGACGCTATTCGTTCCCACGTTTTATGATTATCGGCAAAATAGCGGTGGATGTCAAACAATTAAGCAGCCAAATCTTTACTCTTGCCGCTGCTCCGGCTCCTCCGCTTTTGCCTGCTGCCTGAGTCGCTGTTCCTGCCAGGCGGGTCCGGTCAGCCGACCGATGCCAAAGACAGCCAGGGCATGCCCCAGCAGCACAATTCCCCAAACGATTAATGGTACATCGATCCACCAGCCACCGCCACCCAGGAGATCGATCAGAAAGAGCAGCAGATTCACGCCAATAAAGATAAAGAAGTGCAGAAAAAACCATCTGGTCCGCGTGGCGGACGGTTGTGGACGGTGGGTTGGTTCTGGTTGTTTCATCGAGTATGCTCCTTTTTGCACAGAGTTGCGGTAGGGCGCAGCAGGCTGCGCTCCAGTGCTCTATCTTACACGAGGTACGCGGTTACGAACCCGGAAGGAAAATTCGCCTCCAACAGGGCGGAAGATTCTATCTTTTTTCACAAAAATGTTGCACTATGTGCAACATTTTTGTGAAAAAAGATCAAAAAGTACCATGCTGCCGCAGGCGAAGACGGCCGTTGTGAGCGTATGTGTCTGATTTGAACGCCCACCGC
>CAKZQX010001058.1 GCA_937141995.1 uncultured Chloroflexaceae bacterium
GGCACCTTGTCCAGCCTACCGATCTGATCGGTCGGACTCTCATCAAAGCCAATGCGGGTCATTCCGGCGGCTGCACCTTCGAGCGCCTGCTTGAGCCGGGTGATATAGATATTCTCACCATTGGCGGAGTCATTCGCCAGGCAGTCGGGTTTGCCGTGTGGGTTGGGGCAGGCATCGCCCGTGCCGTCAACATGGTAGAAAATACGGTAGTTGGCGGTTTCCGCAATGCGCGGGTTGCTACAGACTTCGTCGGTGTAGGGTGAAAAGGCGTCATCGCTGCTGCGATAGGAACGCACCCGGTAGCGCAGATCCTGGGTGACATCGATCCCGGTGTCACGGTAGGGTCCATAGTTGCCGTTGCTATCGGGCGAAACGGTGTCAACTTCGGTGAAGTCACCGCCGTCAACTGAACGTTCGATCCGGTAGTTCGTCTCGTCCGTTGCGGTATCGGTCCAGTAAACCAGCACCGTGTTGCGTTCAAAGCCCTGACAGGAGATGTTCGTAGGTTTGGGCAGCGGATCAGCCGCCAGCAGGCGCTGGGGACCGGCGGTCGGCAGCCACGCGGTCAGGAGGACAATCAGGATGGTGAGCAGGGAGCCGACGGTCAGCGATGCGGAGATTCGGAAACCTCGGCGCTGAGGTTGCGGCTGGGACGGTTGATGGGGCATAGTCCACACTCCTTCGTATTCAGTTCACTTCAGCGTAAAGCAGTGGAATCCTATCCTAGCAGATTGAGCCGCCGCCGGCAACCCTTTGATAGCGCAAAGATCTGACTTGTGCAATCCATGTACGGTTCCAGATCACGAACATGGCGAAAGGGCACGAAATCCGCGAAAGGAAACCGCTGTGCGCGAGTCAGTTTCGTCACCGGCAGCATGGCTACCGCACGCCAAATCCAGACTACTTTTCAAACTTCATTCGTCGGCGCTATGAACGCGCAAGCAAACGCGCATTACCCATTTTGTGCAGTCAACAGAAAGACCAGCGCAGCGCGCAGACGGCCTGCCCAGGCGGCCTCATTATGTAAACCGCCAGATTCTTCCACATAGGAGAGCTGCGTGTCTGCCTGGTAGCCTTTCTCCAGCAGCAGGCTGCGCATACGCCGGGTATCGGCCACAGTTTCCGCACCTTCAGCCGTACCCACATCAAGGTAGATCTTACCGGGTACCTGTGGCGCGTCGGCGACCATGTCGAAGATCGCCCGGTCGGCAAACCAGAAGGCGGAACTCATTGCACCCACAAAGCCAAACGTTTCGGGATAGCGGAAGAAGGCATATAGGCTGATCAGTCCACCCATTGATGAGCCCATAATGCCGGTATGTTCCCGGTCGGCCAGGGTGCGGAAACCGCGATCGATCTGGGGTTTCAGGGTGTTGCAAATAAACGTCAGGTAGTCTTCACCGCGCCCGACGCCATACTTTTCACTCTCGAAAGGACTGTATTCCTCGATCCGGCGATCGCTCATGTTCGGGATGCCGACGATGATCGCTTTGATGTCCTGCTGTGCCAGCGCCTCCATGGTCTCGTCCACACACCATTCATCGCTAAAGCTGGTCATCTGGTCAAAGAGGTTTTGCCCATCGTGCATGTAGATCACCGGGTAGCGTTCCGCGCCGTCGTCATAGTCCGGCGGCAGGTAGACCAGGATGTCGCGGTTGTTTCCCAGTTGCGGGCTCCAGACGGCAGCGATGGTGATGACCGTTCCGACAATCGTATGCTCCCGCGCGGGTGCGCCCACCAGGGCCGGCGACGGGGGTAACACCTGGGGTTGAACGGCAGTCGTTCCAACATGCGCAGCCCAGGCATCACCCGGTTGGCAGAGCAGCACCAGCGAACGACCCGGCAGTTCGTAGGCCGTGCCCGGCGCAAATGCGTGGTGCCGGGCTCCATCCACCGTCGTGTCAAGCAGCACCTGCCAGGCCGGTCCATCGGGATCATCGGAACCTCCCGGCGCAACCGGCAGCGTGAAGGGGATGGCTTCATGGTAGGCGTTGAGCAGCAGCAGCAGCACGTCGTCATAGACTTTCTGCCCGCTCATGTTCTGCTCATCCATCAACTGCCCGTTGAGCAGCATCCCCAGACAGCGCACCAGTCCATTATCCCACTCCGCATCACTCATCTGCACGCCATCAGGACGGTACCAGCCGATATCTTTGACATCCCCGCCATGGATCGTGCGACCCTGGAAGAAGTTGCGCCGACGCAGCACCGGATGCGCTTTGCGTAGCGCAATCAGTTGGCGCGTAAAATCAAGCAGATCCCGGCCGGCGTTATCCAGGTTCCAATCCAGCCAGCTTAGTTCGTTATCCTGGCAGTAGGCATTGTTATTGCCCTGCTGCGTGCGGCCACGCTCGTCACCGGCCAGCAGCATCGGCGTGCCCTGCGAGAGCAACAGCGTCGCCAGGAGATTACGCTGCTGTCGGGCGCGTAGCGCATTCACCTGCGGATCGTCGGTTGGCCCCTCGACGCCACCGTTCCATGAGTTGTTATGGCTCTCGCCATCCTGGTTATTCTCACCATTGGCTTCGTTGTGTTTCTCGTTGTAACTCACCAGATCACGCAGGGTAAAGCCATCGTGCGCCGTAATGAAGTTAATCGAGGCATAGGGGCTGCGCCCGTTATGCTGATACAGATCGCTGGAGCCGCTCAGACGGTAGGCCAGCTCCGCCACCTGCGCTTCGTCGCCCTTCCAGTAGCGCCGTACCGTGTCGCGGTACTTGCCATTCCACTCGGCCCACAGCACCGGGAAGTTGCCCACCTGGTAGCCCCCCGGCCCGACATCCCAGGGCTCGGCGATCAGTTTCACCTGGGAGAGCACCGGATCTTGATGGATTGTATCGAAGAAAGAGGAGAGCCGATCACCTTCGTAGAGGCCCCGAGCCAGGGTTGTCGCCAGATCAAAGCGGAACCCATCGACATGCATCTCCGTGACCCAGTAACGCAGGCTGTCCATAATCAGCTGCGTGACATGGGGGTGTGACATCCGTAAACTACACCCACAA
>CAKZQX010001059.1 GCA_937141995.1 uncultured Chloroflexaceae bacterium
CGGGATTCCCGCTCCGGGGCCGTAGCCCATGACCAAAGCCTTTTCAGACAGTCTCTTAGAACAGGTTGACAGGTACCAGGTGGCCGGTCAGCGTAGCAACAAAGGGCCCACCTACCGAACCTGATAAGCAGTAACAAATCCCGGCTCAACATAATTCAAAACTCATCCCTCAACATTACAAACCTCCCGCACCGGCAGCGTGAACCAGAAGCGGGTACCGCGCCTCGCCGCACTGCTGACGCCAATCGTGCCGCCGTGGGCTTCCACCAACTGCTTGGCAATCGCCAGACCCAACCCCGAGCCGCTCTGGTCGCGGGAGCGGGAGGTGTCCGCCCGCCAGAACCGTCCGAAGACGTGCGGCAACTCCTCGGCAGGAATGCCCGGCCCGGTATCGGTAACTTCGATCATGATGCTCCGAGGTCCGTGGTCCGCAGTCCCTGATTCGGATGGTGTTCCTACTCTGGCGGTGAGGTCGATCCGGCCGCCGGTCGGGGTGTGGCGCAGCGCGTTGCCCAGCAGGTTATGCAGCACCTGCTTAAACCGCTCCGGATCGATCTGTACCGGCGGCAAGGCATCCGGGAGGGTTACATGAAGCGTGATACCCTTCTGTGCGGCCGGTTCGCGCACGAGCGCCGCCATCCGCTCAACCAGCGGCGCAATGTCGGTCAGGTGGAGATCCAGGCGCAACTGACCGGCTTCGGCCAGCGTTAGATCGCGCAGATCGCTGATCAACCGGCCCAGCAGTAGTGTTTCGTCGTAGAGCGTAGCAACCTCGGCCTTCTCCAGCGGATAGACATCATCCAGGATGGCCCGCAGGTTGCCCTGCAGCACACTCAGCGGCGTGCGTAGCTCGTGGGCGATATCGGCGATCATGTTGCGGCGTACCTGCTCGGCCTGCTGGAGGCCGGCCGCCATCGCATTGAAGGCATGCGCCAGCTTTGCCACCTCATCGGTTCCGGCGGCGGGGACGCGCTGCTCAAAGTGGCCCTGCGAAACATGGCGCGCCGCCGTTACCAGCCGCCCCAGCGGAGACGTCACGCTCCGTGCAATCGTTACCCCCAGCAGCAGCCCCAGCAACCCGGCAATCAGCCCTGCCTGCCAGAGCGCCCCATTCACCTGCTGCAGAAACGCCTGCGCCGGTGGTGGCAGATCGGCATGGTCGGGTGTACGCACAACCAGGTAGCCGACGGTCTGGTGTTGCACCCGGATCGGCAGCGCATTGTCCAGCGGATCGCCCGCCGGCATAGCCGGGCCACCCCCACCGGCATAAACCACCTGCCCGCCCGGATCAATCAGCAAGAGATGGCTACCCTGCCGTCCCGGCCCCATCCCCGGTCCCGGCCCCTGACGGCGACCCGTTCCCGGTCCCATCCCCGGAACATGGGCTGTTTCAAGCAGTGTTGCGACCCCCTCCCAACTACCCTGCTGCGCGTAGTAGGCAGCCAGTTGTTCCAGCAGCGCCGACTCCTGCACCTGATTCTGCGCAAAGAAGCGACGAAACTGGGTGGTTGTCTGCCGGTTGGCAAACAACGCGATAATCAGCACCGTTATCGTTGTAATCAGGGCAAATCCCAATGCTAACTGGATCCAGAGCCGGTTCATACATCACCGCTCATCCGATAGCCCACACCATACACCGTTTGAATATAGGTCGGGCGCGCCGGGTCGGGCTCAATCTTTTTGCGCAGATTTTTGATATGACTGTCCACCGTGCGTTCCATGCCCTCGTAGGCATACCCCAGCCCCTTCTCGATCAGTTCCAGGCGGGTGAAGGCATGGCCGGGATTCTCCATCAGCAGGCGTAGCAGATCAAACTCGGTCGGTGTTACTTCAAGCGGCTGACCATCAAGCATGACGGTATGGCTGTCCAGGTCCATGCGCAGACTACCAATCTGGATTACATGGGGCGGCGTTGGTCCCCCCGCAACCCGCCGCAGCACAGCGCGTACACGGGCAACAACTTCGCGTGGATTGAAGGGCTTGGTGATATAGTCGTCCGCGCCGAGTTCTAACCCGACAATTCGGTCGGTATCTTCAACCCGCGCCGTCAACATAATAATAGGTATGCGTGCCAGGTTTTCATCGCCGCGTACAACCCGCGTAATATCCCAACCATCACGATCCGGCAGCATCAGATCAAGAATGATCAGATCGGGACGTTCGGTGCGGATGATACGGAGCGCCGTCGAGCCATCCGCAGCCGTCAGCACCTGATACCCCGCTTGCTCCAGGTAGGACCGGACCAACCGAACGATCTGGTGATCATCATCGGTGACAAGAATGCGTTGAGCCATAGCAGTGTTCCATCTCTCCAACAAACTTCTCTGCTCTCAACTGTACCACAAAACATTACCAAACCTCGTCACTCCGAACAGGGTGAAGAATTTCGGTTGCCCAACAAGGTTAAAAGTCTGCATACCGCGAGCGCACGACGGCCCGAGCTGATCGCAGTCATCGCTTCCAGTTCGATCTGGCTTATTCCGCGGAGCATTCCTGTCGCTCGATATCAGCAACAAGCTGTGCATGTTCGGCAACGTTAGCCTGATTCTGCTCTTTATGCTGCTCCGGCATAATACCCCGCTTGCAGTCTGGTTCTGGAGTGAGATCTTTCTGGTTGTCGATGGTTTTCATATTCCAGGCCGGCTCGTTGCCCAGAGATTCGCGCAGTTTGGCTGGTAACATTCACTTTCAAATCCATAGTAGCTGACATTAACGCGGGCTCCCGTCTAAAAGACTGTCTGAAAAGGGTTGGTTATGGGGCGACGGCCCCGGCGCGGGAGTCCCGGCTTCAGCCGGTGTGTGGCCGGAACCGGCTGAAGCCGGGACTCCTGGGGCGCTGTCCGGTG
>CAKZQX010001060.1 GCA_937141995.1 uncultured Chloroflexaceae bacterium
CCTCGGCACAGCGCAGGAGCGGGGACTGATCCGTAAACACGGCAACTTCGATCTGCGCGGCCAGCGAACGCGCCAGCGTGAGCTGCTGTTCACCGACTTGCACAATCAGGGCGCCATACGCGCCGATGGTCAGCACCTCAACCAGTACGCCGGGTTGCAAACCCTGAGCGATAAGGAGATCCTGCAGGCCGGGGTTGGTCGTGATGGTCACAATCTGACCGTGCGCACCAGCCGGCAGCAGCGTGAGCGGACATGGTGTTGATCGCGCCTCACCCGCTTCTGCACCCACTTCTGTGAGCATCGGCGGCACAGGTTGACATGTCCGCGCCGAGCGGGACAGGAAGGCGGCCAGTGCCTCGACCAGATGCTCCGAGGTGACATGCTCCAGGCGACAGGCCAGCTCGTCCGCTTCATCGGGCGCAATTTCCAGGCTCTGCACCAGGAAGGCCATCCAGAGGCGGCGCCGACTGATCACGCGCTGGGCAATCGCTTCGCCATCGGGCGTAAGCGTGACGCCTTTGTAGGGTTGGTAGGAAACCAGGCCCCGATCTTCCAGTTTGCGGCACATCTCATTGGCCGAAGCCGACGAGACCGAGAGATGCTCGGCCAGGGCCGACAACGGAACCGGACTGCCCTGGGTGCGCAACATCGCCGTCATCACCAGGTACATTTCTACACTCTCGCTCATGGAGACCTCGCAGTTTGGGGTAGACCCTTAAAAATATTCTGGTTATAAGGCTGGCCTGTTGTTGCATACCATAGCATATGCTTATCTCAGTGTCAATAGGTTTGGGTGTCGTAATGCTGCCAATCGGGTTAAGACATCTTTACCAATCGGTGTGCGGAGTTGCATGCGCCCGGATTCTAGAAAACAACAGCAAAAATATGGCTTCCTGATGCAGTGAAACGGGTAAACCACCCAATTGCTATGTCCGGAACATTCCTGAGAAGCGCCCCCACGCAGCCAGGCCGAGTGTATATGTGCAATCGCCCGCTTTCCTCTCTGCAATGACACGAAACCCGGTTCGCTCAGGTATGCCTGACGTGACGTTATGGATTATTCAGGCAGACCTTGACAAATATGAAACCGTCCCGTATGCTCATCGTATCAGTTCACTCACACACGCGTCAGGATGGCCGATGGATACCCTCAACCCGATGGCAATCGTGCAAATCTGCCTGGCGCTGATCATCGCGCTGCTATGCGGAGGGCTGCTGGTCGTAACCCGGCAGGCGCGGCGCGGATGGTGGCGGCGGTCTGGGCGCAAATGCGGGGAGCCGGCGATAGAACAGCCGGCAGTACCGGACCAGACGGCAGATGGAGCAGAACGGGAGGCGCACAGGTTGTCGATCCATCACAATGGACGGCGTCCTGCTGAGACGCACCCGCGCGGAAGTGGAAGTAATAGTGGAAGTAATGCGGACCGAGTCAACTGAAATGTACCTGGTCACGGTCTATCGCCTGACGCGCACGGTGCCCTACACCGCAACCAGCGATATTGCCGCGACCCTGAGGGTCAGTCTGCCGAGCGTTTC
>CAKZQX010001061.1 GCA_937141995.1 uncultured Chloroflexaceae bacterium
GGAAGATAAAGATACATCTGTGATGAAGCATTGGTGAACACTGAGCAACCCACCGTCATAGTGCCGGACGAGCAACGTGCTATTGCGGTGTGCTAGAACACGGCGATTCACGGAAGGACACCTTTCAGCATGGTTGCTGCATTCTCTGGCAACGTGAAACACGCCACCGTAGCAATGCCCCGCTGGTCGGATGATCACTGTGCAGCGCTCTGCTGGTTATTCACTGGTACGTATGCCGCGGTATACTTCATCCAATGCAGACAGTGCTGCTTTGCTCGACCGCAGAGGATGAACAATAACAGCGTGTCCGGTACCTGAACACCCTATCGGCAACGCTGCACCAATGTCCGCCACACGTACTGACAACGAAGCGCGGCCAACATGGTGAAGATGTCGCGCTGTCGAATGGATATGTGAGGCCAGGACCCACTTCAATAGCAGTGGTTGCGGATCACGGGAGCATGGCGAGTTTCAGATCTGCACATGGAGCGGAAAAGCGCTAGCGATATCGGTGAGTAGTCAACGGGTATGGATAACTTTCAACTTTCATCCTGTACTGCCACCGGAGATTTGGTCGAGGCACGCTGCTCCATATCAGAGCCGCATGCTGGTGTCATTCATCTATGTTACGCGGTCATTCATAAGACAGCCAAAGCTGAGAGCACATGTCTTGAAGACAATCAAACCACATTTATGCTGGGTCTTTCCCAAAAGTATGGATTTACTCTATGGCCATAACGCCGCTCGTATTCATCAGTTACGCCCGGTTCGATGACGAGTTTGAAGACGGTGCGCTCAGTCGCTTCCATGATGCACTCGCCAAGACGTTGTGGTTCGTCAGTGGTAATGATCTGTTCATCTTCCAGGAGAGTGCGGATGTTGAGATCGGACAGCAGGTTCACGAGCGCATCAGCCAATCGCTCACCGAAGCGATGGTTCTCGTTCCGGTGCTGACTCCGAGCTTTTTCAAAGACCCGACCTGCCAGGATATCCTGTCCCGTTTCCTGGCACGGGAGCGCCAGTTGGGCCGCAATGACCTGGTGCTTGCGGTGTACTACCAGCATGTACCCGATCTGGATAATGCCCAAGCACAGGAAGATCCGTTATTGCACGCTCTAGCCCAACGGCGCGTGCTGGACTGGCAACCACTACGGGGCAAGGAGTTCCGTGACCCAACGGTCCGACAGGAGATTGAGCGGCTGGCACAGCGTATCGTGGCTGTCTTAGAAGAGCTTCAACCATTGCATCAGGCTGAATCGCCCACCCCGGCTCCCGGTATCCAGGATACAAACACTGGACAGAATCGATTACAAGAGCCAGCACCGCCTGAGTTGGATACAGTCTCCCGTTCTACAATGCCGCAGCCAACTCCCGAACCGATATCCTCACCATCTATCAGAACTGAGCCAGAACCTACGCAACTTACCCTGCGTTTCGCGCCGACAGGTGATGGTGCCACCATCACCTGGAATAGCATCGCCAGTGGTACGCGCGACAGCACATTCATAATGCCCTATAGCCGGGCAGATTTACCCCTTATTGTGAAAGCACTCGATGCAGCTCAGCACCCTGAACACCCACACCATGGGCCAACATTCACCAGCGACGAACAGACCCGTTTGCAAGCGCTTCGACTGTGGCACCATGGGCGCGTCACCGCAGATGTCCATCGACTCGTTGGGCAGCAATTATATGCTGCATTGACTGATGACCGTGAAGGTGAGATGGCCCTGGGCATCACCCGTGAGGCAGCGCGAAGTCAGAGACAATCACTCAGCTATGTGCTGCGGTTCCCCGCTGATGCGGTCGAACTGGCGGCGCTCCCGTGGGAGGCACTCTGGGACGACCGTCAGGCGTTGCTCCTCTCCCGCGGCGGACGGCAGATCGATTCGATGGAGCGCTACATTGAATTGAATGAAGCACTGTCACCACCACTGCCCAGAGACAAGACACTGCACATCCTTGCGCTCTCGCCGCAGGCCGGTATCCCCCAGTCGGTGCGCGACGAGGAACGCGCCACGCGGTTGCAAAGTTGGGAGACGCTGAAAATACAGGGGTTGCTGGACTGGGATGAACTCTCGCCCGTGACGGTACGCACACTGCATGATCGGATA
>CAKZQX010001062.1 GCA_937141995.1 uncultured Chloroflexaceae bacterium
GGGGGACGATGGACAGCGCCTGCTCCATCACTGCCGCCATCCCGCGCCGGTCGATATCATGCATCGTCAAGGGTGTCACCGCCGACTCGCGCAACATCTCCCGCTCCAGGAAATCCAGGTCGCGTACGCCGATCAGCGCGATTCGCTCCTCCGGGATGATCGGCACCGCTCTACCCAGCCGGGTGAGGGCCGGATGGCCGCGCCCGGTCAGTGCCGCCAGCGGCATGCCATGGATGTTGCCGCTGGGGGTAGTCGCATCGGTGTTGAAGTCGGCGTGGGCATCGATCCAGATTAATCCCAACCGGCGCTCCCGCGCCGAACCGGTAACTGAGCCCAACGCCAGGCTATGGTCGCCACCCAGCACCAGCGGCAGCCGCTCCTGCGCAACCGCCCTGGCGACACAGTCAGCCAGCACCGCAGAGAAGGCGGCAATCGGTTCCAGGTAGCGCAGCTTCTCATCAGGGGCAGGTGGGGCGCTCGTCTCGACCAGCGGCACAGCGAGATTTCCCTCATCCTGGACCTGATATCCCAGGATCTCGAGCCGCTCATGCAGACCGGCATAGCGGATCGCGCTCGGTCCCATATCGACGCCGCGCCGCCCCGCGCCCAGGTCAACCGGCACCCCGATGATTGTGATGGCTCGTCTGGTCATAGAACTGAGAAGTGAGAACTGAGAGACGGTCTGAAAAGATGATGCGCGTCGGTCACACGGCATGCCGGGTGCCCTGCGACACCGGACCGCGCCCCCGGCGTCCCGGCGTCAGCCGGTTCCGGCCACACACCGGCTGAAGCCGGGACTCCCGCTCCGGGGCCATAGCCCCATGACCAACCCTTTTCAGACAGTCTCTCGGTATCACTCGGTTTTCACGGCACGCATGGCTTTGGACGGTTGGCGACGCAGGTCCAGAAATCGCCGCCGCAGCAAGCGCATTCCCAGGGCGACCAGCGCCGGCCGGCGCGCCAGCAGGGGCCATAACCGACCGGCCATCTCGTCGCGGTTGTATTGACTAAAAAATTGCTGTACATCCGGCGTGATGCTCCGAACCAGGCGATTGTAATTTGCGTTGTCGGCACAATCCAGCAGTTCGCGGATCAACCAGTGCAGATTTAACTCCCGCTGCAAGCCGCGCAGCTCCTGCGCATAGGTCGTCCCCTGAAGCAGTGCGCGGGCAGCCGCGGCGGCCCCCCAGATCCCGGATACCGTTCCGCCTACCGTTGTCACTTTCACCTGGCCGGCCGCATCTCCCACCAGCAGGACCGGCGCGGAACCAACCTGAGCCCAGGGGCGCAGTTGCCGGTCATACATCGCTACCTGGGCTCCCTGATACGCCAGTGGTTGCAGTCCGTGCCGCGCCAGGAACTGTTGCAGCAGCGTACGCGTCTCCGCGCCATCATCCCCAACCAACCCCACCACGCCATACTCCGCCGACTCAGGGATCAGCCAGTAGAAGAAGCGGGTTTCATCGGTATCAAACCAGACCTGGGTCACATCCGGGTTCCAGCCCTGCGGCAGTCGCACCTCGGCCTGCAGAATCGGAACGGTATCGGGGCGACGTAACCCCACGGCCCGCGCCACATCGCTAACGACCCCATCAGCGCCAATAACCGCGCCCGCAGTAATGGTCATCTCACCCTGATCCGCCGCGTGCATGCGCAGTGACACACCATCCGGGTGAGATTCGATGCCCTGGAAGCGATACCCATAGCGGATCTGCGCGCCGGCTCGCGCGGCCCGGTCTGCCAGCATCTGCGCCAGTTGGCAGCGCTCAACAATCAGATCCGGGTCATGCAACGCGATCCGGACATCCGCCGCCGGGGTTTCCAGCGCCATGGTATGAATGCGATGCAGAATAGCCTCTTCCGGCACCACACCGAGGATCTGTCGCAACTGCGGCGTGATAATAAGAGTACGGCGGGCCGGACTGTTGTTCAAAGACGGCTACCCGCTTCCCCGCGCCTGCCAGTTGTTCCGCAGCGTACAGTCCCGACGACGAAGCGCCAATAATAGCAACATCGAGTTTCAAACGTTGTTCTCCTGAAAAGATACAAGAATACGTTCACGTTAGACCAGGTTACAGACTACAGATGACCGGTTAAGCGTAGCAGCAACCAGTGTAACCATTTGGCATCTAACCCTGTTACGAACCTTGCTTCATTGATGAAGGTTGAAACCATAGTCCGGATATGGAATGTTTAGGAATCCCGGATCGAGCCGGTGAGTGCCTACCGGGGCAGCCGCATACTGCCCGGAACGTTTGATCCGGCTGAAGTCGGGACT
>CAKZQX010001063.1 GCA_937141995.1 uncultured Chloroflexaceae bacterium
GTCACTGACCAATCTGGTGTTTATGGGTATGGGCGAATCCTTCGCAAACTATGATCGCTGGTGGGCGGCGGTGGAGCGGCTGCATGATCCCCAGGGATTTAATATGGGCGCGCGCAATATGACCGTCTCGACAGTGGGACTGGTTCCCGGTATCCGGCGGTTGGCCCAGGAGCACCTGCCGATTAATCTGGCGATCTCGCTGCATGCGCCCGACGATGACCTGCGTAGCGCGTTGATGCCGGTCAACCGGCGCTACCCCATCGCCACGCTGTTGGAAGCGACCCGGGACTATATCGCGCAGACGAACCGACGGGTCTCGTTCGAGTATGTGCTGCTGCAGGGGCGCAACGATAGTCCGCAGCAGGCGCAGAGGCTGGCAGAGCAGTTGCGCGCCTCGGCCCCTGATCCGGGACCGCTACTCTACCATGTTAATCTGATTCCCTGGAACCCGGTGCCCGGCACGCCGTTGGGCCGTTCCGAGCGCAAACGTGTGTTGGACTTCCAGCAGGTGTTGCAGGAGCAGCATATTCCCTGCACGGTGCGCGTTGAACGGGGGGTGGAGATTGACGCGGCGTGTGGGCAACTGGCCGGTGGCGACGCGCTGTCGGACGGCGTGCATGAGCGCGACACAGATTCCCGGACTATTCCTCTGCAGACGCAACGATAACGAACATGAGTTACACACAGTTCCCCACGCGTGGGGAGTTGGGCCTCCAGTAGGCTTGAAGAAACTATTCTCTTTTGCATAAACCGTTGCTTTAGGAGCAATGGTTTATGCAAAAGAGAGATAAAGTACTATGCTTCCGCAGGCGAAGCCGGCTTCCATCTGGTTAAACGGCCAGGTTGCGTAGCCACCGCGTAAGTTCTGTTATCTTAGCAAACAGACGTTTGGTATATCTATTGCGTACCTCGTATAGTTACGTATAACACTACCAGAGAAAAAATATGGCAAAGGTCCAGAATATCAAAGGAATGCGCGATCATCTGCCGCAGGCAATGTTGCTGCGGCAGCATATTATCACGACCCTGACGACGGTGTTTGAGCGGTATGGCTTTGAGCCGCTCTCAACATCCGTGGTGGAGTATGCCGAAACGCTTGAGGGCAAGCTGGGTGATGAGGAGAAGTTGATCTACCGCTTTGAGGATCATGGCGGGCGGCGGTTGGCCCTGCGCTATGACCAGACGGTGCCGCTGGCGCGGGTAGTGGCGCAGTATGCCGGCCAGCTCAATCTGCCCTGGCGGCGCTATGCGATTGGCCCCAGCTATCGCGGTGAACGGCCGGCGCGCGGACGCTACCGCGAGTTCTGGCAGGCCGATGTTGATATCGTGGGCAGTTCTTCACCGCTGGCCGATGCCGAGATTGTCGCGGTTGTCACCGATGCACTCGGCGCGCTGGAGTTTCCCGGCTTTGTAACACTGCTGAACCATCGTCAGGTATTGGGCGGAATTGCGCGGGCCAGTGGTCTGGATGAAGAAGCGGCCGGCGGGGTCTACCGTGCGATTGACAAGCTTGACAAGATCGGCGCGGATGGGGTGCGGGAGGAATTACTGCGTAACGGCGTGACCAGTGAAGCGGCGGAACATATTCTGGAAATGGTCATGCTGGAGGGCGAGTCGGACGCAATCTTGACCGAACTCACGCAGCGACTGGCGGGTGATGAACGCGCCCTGGTTGCCGTTGATAGTTTGCGTGCTATTGTCACCTACCTGAATAACATGGGTGTGCCCGCCGAGCGCTATACGGTTGCGCCGCGCCTGGCGCGTGGACTCTCCTACTACACCGGGGCAGTATTCGAGACGATCTCGTCGCACTGGCCGGAGGGCTCACTGCTGGGCGGCGGGCGCTATGACGAACTGGTTGGCCTCTTTGCCAATCGTCCGGTACCAACCGTGGGGCTGGCCTTTGGCATTGATCGCCTGCACGATGTGATGGAGGAGTTGGGCATTGGTCCACGGCCCCAGACCACCGCGCAGGTCTTTATGACCATCTTTAGTGCTGACCAACTTGCCGCCGGCCTGCATTTGACGCGGGAACTGCGCGCGGCGGGACTGAATGTGATAACCGCGCTGGAGCCGGATACCAGTCTGGGCAAGCAGTTCAAGGAGGCCGACCGCAAAGGGGTGCGCTACGTGCTGGTGCTGGGCCCCGATGATCTGGCGCGGGGCGAGGTTGTCGTAAAAGATCTAAGCAGCGGCGAGCAGCGCAGCGTCGCCCGGGCTGATCTGGTGGCGACGTTGCGGGCGTGGGCGCTGGACCCGCCGGAGATCATCGAGATTG
>CAKZQX010001064.1 GCA_937141995.1 uncultured Chloroflexaceae bacterium
GCGAGATCTAAATAAAGAAGAAGAGCATACTCCCGGCATACCCGGCCCAGACCAACCAGCGCTCCTTCCAGCGGCGTTCCGTGCCCAGGCTGGCGGTCAGCAGCGCCTTGGAGAGGTGGAGATAGCCCGCCGGCACCAGCGCAATCCCCAGCCACTGCGCACGCAGCAGAAACTGCGTCGTCTCCATCCGCCCCGCCCGGGTCAACAGAATATCACCGCCCGACACAATCAAAACACTGGTGAGCAGCACACAGAGCGCCCGCGCATTATCGTTGCGCCAGTTTTGAAAGGCAACATACGCCAGCAGCGAGAAGGTGACGATCAGGACGGCGGCGGTCAGGAGTTCATTGATTCGTAGCAATAGGTCCGTCATAGGGGATTCGTATACTTCTACCTCCGTTTTAGGAGCAGTTGCGGCTACAAAATCTTCTCCGATTCTGAGAATTATACCACAGCCGATACCGAACAAAGAACAGACAGCCCGGTGCATTGAATGCACCCTACGGCTCCCACGCGGCCCCGGTGCTGGCGTCCCGGCTTCCGCCGGAGCGGACGTTCGCGGCAGCACAATGCTGGCGTCCCGGCTTCAGCCGGATCAGGCGTTCCCGGCAGCACGTTGCTGGCGTCCCGGCCATTCATATCCAGACGATTTGTTCACACTTCATAAGCCGGCACTCCCGAAAGGCATATCCGGTTTTTCACACTTTATGCCGCAACACCTGCTCCGGTGGTTCTCTGTTCTGCGGTTCTCCGTTCTGCGTTTGTTCTTTCTACGACAGCGTGTTGTTCGGGGCCGGCATAGCCTATGCTATAATCCTCTCACAGTACACGCGTTACGCGGCGCCTGCCCTGGCAGGAGATAGCGCCTCCGGCAGGCGCAACCGGCCTGCACGCGATGTACATGTCTGGTCTGATCGCTTACCGCGTAAGCCCGGTTCACAGTAGTAACATCGATCCGATACTGCAAGAAAGTTTGTTATGTTCAACCTGCGCAGTCTGCCCAACTTCCTGGCGCTCTTCCGCATTCTGTTGACCCCGCTACTCTTCTGGCTCATCCTGGCAGGCCAGACATGGGGCTACCTGGGAGCCGTCGGCGTCCTGTTACTGATGGGCCTTAGCGATTTTCTCGACGGGCGCATCGCCCGCCGGCTGCAGGCCGTTTCGCCGCTGGGCATCTTTCTCGATACAATTAGCGATAAGATCTTCGTCGCGGGTGCGCTGTTGCCGATGATTCAGGTGGGGCTGCTGCCTGGCTGGATCGCGCTGCTGATTATTACGCGCGAGTTTATTATCTCGGGCCTGCGCTCGTTTGCGGCGGCAGCGGGGGAAGTTATCTCGGCGGGGCAGTGGGGCAAGCAGAAGCTGGCAATTACCGTGGGGGCGCTGATGTGGCGACTGCTGGCGGCCGCCCTCGAAGGTGCCGGTCCTCTGCGCTTTGCCGCAATCGATGCCGGTCCAGTGGCGTTTTTCCTCAGCCTCTGGCCGGTCGCCATGGCCCTGGCGGTCATCTGGACAGTCTTCTCCGGGGTGGAGTATCTCTGGAAGGCCTGGCCGCTGCTGCGCGGAAGCTGGTCCCCGCCGGTCAGGTCCGGCCAGGAGGCAGCTACCGGCGACGCCTCGGCAAAGGTTACAAAATCACGCTCATAGTCTTTTAAAGAATCGAAAACCAAAGAACCGGAAAACCAAAACAGCAGATCTCCTTCCAACCTCTATCGAGAACCGCCCCTGTTCGCGGTTCCGGGTGTAACTCTTCTCACTATCACTTGTTTGTCAGGCGAGAAATTCCTCAGTTTCGCGTTTAATTCCCTAAAACCCACGCGTTACGCAGTGGGCGATCAAACTGAGCGTTTCACCAGATGAACCACAGACCGCTTGCGGCAGGATAGTACTCCTTTGCTCTTTTCACACACATGTTGCACATAGTACAACATGTGTGTGAAAAGAGCGGAATGTTCCGGCCTGCCGGAGGCGACATGTCCTTCCGGGTTCGGGACCACGTAACGCGTGTAAAACCGATTTTGCCGACGGCGGGCGGATCAACATGATCCGTCCGACATTTTGAATGCGACGAGGTTCCCCGTGAAAGCCCGAACTTTTCTGAGGGCGTTATGCGCCCTGATTGTTCTGTGTCTACCTCTGGCAACTCCCGGTGCCGGGGCGATGCCTGATGATGAGACGAATACAACGGCACCGGTGATCCCGCCGGAACTGCGCGGGATGGTGGTCCGTGATCCCTGGTATGACTTTGGCACCTACCCCAACTACCCCGACCAACCCAACCGCGTGGCGCAGGATCGCATGGGCGCGCTACTGGCCGAGATGGGCGTGCGCTGGGTGCGGTTTGAGTTTCATATCCAGGATGGTGATGTGGCCGCCCAGATTGCGCGCCACGACTACTTTATTCGCACGGTTGCGCCGCGCTACAACCTGCAGATTCTGGCGCTGCTCGGCTTTGGTGTGACCCGCGACTGGCCGCCCTTCGATCCCGCCGATCCGCGCTCGCTGGTCTATCCCCGCACCTACACCGATCCACGTTACGGCGGTGGCGTCAACGACTACATGCGTACCTGGCTTGATCGCGCCTGCACAATTAGCAACCGCTACCGTGATGACATCGCAGCCTATGAAATCCTGAACGAGCAGAACCGCCTCGCGCCGAATGGCGATGGTATTCCCGCGACGATTAGCGCGCGCCTGCATACCAAGTTCTACCGCATCTTCCGGCAGGAACACTGCTTTGACTCCGCTGAAGATCAGACCTGGCGGGAAGATATTCAGATTATCCTGGGCGGACTACACCCGAAGGGCAGTGGTGAACCGGGGAAAAAAGAGCATATCTCCGATGTCGAGTATATGCAGCAGCTTTATAGCTCGGACGGTTACGAGAGCTATAACGATACCTACGGCCACTACCCGCTTGACGGTGTGGGCTATCACCCCTACCCGGAGGAGATCCGCATCAGCCTGCAGAGCGACCTGGACCTGATCGGCAGCCGCCTGGACCTGATGCGGCTGGTAGTCAACGCACTCGACCCGCGCAAACCGGCGTTCTGGATCACTGAGATTGGCTACAATGCCGCCTACCTGCGCCAGAGCGTGACAGGGCAGGCGGCCTTTTTGCGGGCGACCTTCACTGGACTGGCGGCCCGGGACGATATCGCAACGATCTTCTGGTTTAAGTATGAGGATTTCCCGCCCGCCGCCGGGCCGTTGGCGCAGAAGTGGGGCGTGGTGCGCATTCCCTTTACGGAAGATGCCACCTGCCCCGGCGGAGCCTGCTATGATCCGACCGGCGAACCGGCATACCGCCGCCCGGCATTCTGGACCTACCGCGAACTGGCGGGGCTGCCGGTGACGCGGAACTATCTGCCGCTGGTGGGGCGGTAGATGCGTTTCCGGTAGTGCCGCCTTATGAACGTTGAACATCTCAGGACATTCACCCCCCCGCCGACAATATCGCGTTAATCGCAACGACCGCCAGGGTATTCTGCAAAAAATGGTAGAGGATACAGGGGTAGACCGACTTGCTCCACTCGCGTAGGAAGGCCAGCAGGAGCCCGATCACCAGCAGCGCCGGGAAGAGTTCCCAGATCAGGTGCGCTCCGGCAAAGATGACCGCGTTGGCAGTAACAGCAGCAACCGCGCCCCACTGGCGGCGCAGCAGCGGGTAGAGCATGCCCCGGAACAGCAGTTCCTCGCCGATCGGTGCCAGCACCGAGACCAGGAACAGCACCATGATTAGTTGCACCGGCTCCAGTGACTGCCCGCCGGTCAGCGCCTCAACCTGGGGATTCTCAAACTCCTCCCCGGTGATCCGCACAATCGCCAGATTTGCCAGTGCTGCTGCCATAAAGCCGACAACCACCAGAAAGGGCGTAGCCGCCAGCGGACGCAACGGCGCGGGACGCAGGCCCAATGCGCGCCAACCGGAGCGCCGGGCCGCAAACAGGTAGACTCCCAGTAGCATCATGCCCATAAAGCCGACCGCCGTCAGATAGCCCACCGGGGAGAGCAAGCTGTCGCTCATTTCCATCGGGGTAAAGCGCACGAGCAGTCCCAGCACGGTAGCAATCAGCACCGTGCCAATCAACATAAGCCCGAGGACGGCAACAATATCAAACCAGCCCCAGGAAATCTCTGGCTGCTGGTCATGTTGAACAAAAGGATCGGTTGTTTCTGAATCAAAACTCATAACATCGATTCGGTTCTATCCGTCTAATACCAATGTGCCGGCAAACCAGCAATGAGCCGAAATGGGCGCAACGGGCGCAACGGCGGCACGTTCCCGTGTATTATCTCTGCGTCCTCTGTGGGCGCTGTGACTATGACAACAAATCAGTATAAAGAGATTGCGCCCTCACCCTATTTTGCATACGGTGAGGGCGCAGATTGAGTGCGGTTGAGGACAATAAAACCCTATACCTCTTTCACCGCATTAACCAGATCAAGCATACCCCGCTTGGCGTCCGTAAAGTACATCAGGGTATTATCGGCAGCAAAGAGTGGGTTCGCAATGCCGGCGAAACCGGGACTCAGACTACGCTTGACCACAATCACGCTCTTGGCGTTCGACACATCCAGGATGGGCATCCCGGCGATCGGGCTATTCGGATCGGTGCGCGCCACCGGATTGGTCACATCATTTGCACCGATAACAATCGCAACATCGGTCTGCTCAAAGGTCGGGTTGATCTCATCCATCTCCTTGAGCTTGTCATAAGAAATATCGGCCTCAGCCAGCAGCACATTCATATGGCCCGGCATACGACCGGCGACCGGGTGGATGGCAAACTCAACCTCGGTGCCGCGCGACTCCAGCAGGTTGGTCAGGTCACGTACCGCATGCTGTGCCTGCGCTACGGCCATCCCATAGCCCGGCACAATCACCACACGCCGCACACCATCCAGCATCATGGCGATCTCTTCCGGCGAAGTAGATTTGGTCTTGCCTTCATAGATATCATCGCCACCGGTTGCACTCTCCGGCACCCAGACGCCAAAGAGCACATTCGTCAGCGAGCGGTTCATGGCCCGACACATAATGGCGGTCAGGATCAGGCCCGATGCGCCCACCAGCGACCCGGTAATGATCAGAATACTATTCTCAATCACAAAGCCTGTGGCTGCGGCTGCCAATCCCGAATAGGAGTTGAGCAGCGCAATCACCACCGGCATATCCGCGCCGCCAATCGGCATCACCAGGTACCACCCCAGGAACGAAGCGACAATAATAATCAGCCAGTAGATCGGCACCGCAGTCGGTACAAAAACAAGGAAGATACCGAGCAGCAAACAGATCCCCAACAACACCGCCTTGGCAATCGGCTTGGTGGTCAGCGTCCGGTTGATTCGCTGCCACTGCCCCATCAACTTCTGCTCCTGGGCAGGTTCAACGGCGGTCGGCTGCTCTTTGGGTTGCTCAGGCATCGCCGGGGCACCATTGGTGCCGGTGGCCTGACTGCCGGTCTGCTCCTGCGTCTGCGGCTCCGGAGCGGTCTGCTCCTGCGTCTGCGGCTCCGGTTCCACGCCGGCCTGCTCCGGTTCCACGCCGGCCTGCTCTTCCGTCTTCTCTTCAGTCTTCTGCTCCTGATCCGGCATTGAGCCGCTCTGCCGACCACGAGTAAGAAAACCGAGCCGCTGCTGAATCTGCTCGCCCGTAATGCCTTCGAGCTTGCCATACGCAACCAGACTGCCCCAGAAGGTGACAGCGCCGATCAGCCCGGAGGCAAATGTCGCCACAGTAAACTGAAATACCTGAGTACCTGGTCCGACCAGGCTACCCTGTTCGAGGTTCAAAAGGAAGACCGCTTCACTCAGGGCGGCTCCGGCCACAATCGCCGAGGCAATCCCGCCAAAGCCATTGAGCAGCGCGACCATCTGGGGCATCTGCGTCATCTGGACGCGGATTGCCATCAGCGCCCCAATGCCACCGCCGATCAGCAACCCCAGCAAAATCAACCAGAGGTTAAGAATCCCCTGCGAGAACAGCGTCACAACAATGGCCAGCAGCATCCCGGATGCGCCCATCAGGTTGCCGCGTACGGCAGTGCGTGGGTGGGTCAGACCTTTCAACCCCAGGATGAAGAGGATCGCCGCCACCAGGTATGCGAGGTTAATCCACGGATTCATTTGGTTACTCCTTTCTGCGGAACATCCCCAACATACGGTTGGTGACCATAAACCCACCGACGACGTTGATCGTAGCAAAGATCAGCGCCAGAAAGCCCAGCAACGTCGTCCAGAATGTCAAACCGGCTCCCATTGCCAGCAGCGCGCCGACAACCGTAATGCCCGAAATGGCATTGGACCCCGACATCAGCGGAGTGTGGAGCGTCGGTGGCACCTTGGTGATAATCTCAACCCCAACAAAAATCGCAAGCACAAAAATGGTTAAAGCCGTTAGCAGACTCAGTTCCACCGCGTGCTCCTCTCAATTACAAATCTCCTACGTCCAGACATAACTCCTCCCTACGCCGCACTCGCCTCAACGCCAAGCAGATCACGGATACGCGGATTGACCACTTCGCCGTTGTTTGTCACCAGCGTGTCGTGGGTAATCTCATCTTCCATGTTCATTTGAAACGCGCCATCTTTAACTGCATGACGCAGGAAGTTGGTAATATTGCGGCTATACAACTGGCTGGCATGATTCGGCACGGTCGCCGGCAGATTGGTTGGCCCCAGAATCGTGATCCCATGTTCGACCACCACCTCATCGGGACGGCTCAATTCGCAATTCCCGCCGCGCTCGGCCGCCAGATCAACAATGACCGACGCCGGTTTCATGCCCTGGACCGCCTGAGCGGTAATCAGCAACGGGGAGCGCTTACCGGGAATCGCCGCCGTCGTAATCACAATATCACTGCGCGCGACCACCTCAGCCATCAACTCGCGCTGGCGGCGGTAGAACTCTTCGTCCATCGCCTTCGCATAGCCGCCCTTATCCTCCGACGTACCGGTCTCCAGCGGCAGTTCCACAAACTTCGCACCGACGCTCTCGACCTGATCTTTCACAACCGGGCGCACATCATAGGCCTCGGTGACAGCGCCCAGCCGCTTGGCGGTTGAGAGCGCCTGCAAACCCGCGACCCCCGCGCCGATTACAAACACCCGCGCGGGCTTGATCGTACCCGCCGCCGTCATCAGCATGGGGAATATCCGGGGAAGGGTTGCCGCCCCCAGTAACACCGCCTTGTAACCCGCGATAGTTGCCATCGACGAGAGCGCGTCCATATTCTGCGCCCGGCTGATCCGGGGCATCAGTTCCATCGAAAAAGCAGTAACACCCCGTTCGGCAACAGCCGTCATTGCCTGCGGGTTGCCCAGCGGCTCAAGAAAAGCGATCAACCGCTGATCGGGATGCATCAACTCAAGATCATTGGAGGCCAGGTCAGGATTCGCGCCGGCGGCCCGCACCTGGACAATCGTATCGGTATTGGCAAAAACATCCTGGCGCGAACCGGCAACTTCCGCGCCGCGCTCGCGATATTCAGCGTCCAGAAACCCGGCGGCTTCACCAGCGCCTGGCTCGATCAGCACCTCCACCCCCTGTTTCTTGAGAGTCGGGATATCGGCAGGGATCAAGGCAACACGTTTTTCACCGGGAAACGTCTCCTTGGGGACACCTAGTTTCATAGACCTGCACCTTAACATTCAAAAAAGTCTTGCACCAGAGTCGTATATTCCGCTTCTGCCGCATCGCATCTGATGCACGTACGACCCTGCTTCGCATGAAATCAGCCCGCCGTCAGCACCGAAGCGAAACATGATACTCTCCACCCTGGCTGAGGGGAGTGCCGGGCCAGTTCGCCTGGAATACCATTCTGAATTATAGCGCCTGCACAGACTCAGGCTGGGGAGCATCGGCATCCTATTATAAAGGCGATATGGGAATTTGAAAAGTTGACCTGTGCAATTGTTTGACAACCAAACGGTTTGTTTAATGCTGCCGTCACAAGGGGGGGCTTTGCGCCTTCGGCAGGGCGGAAGATTCTCTTCTTGTTCACAACGATGTTGTGAACAAGAAAGCAAAAGTGCCATGTTGCCGCCGGCGAATCGGATTTCCATCGGGTGGAACGTTCGGTTTGCCCGGTTTGCCCGGTTTGCCCGGTTTGCCCGGTTTGCATGGTAACCACGTCACTTGTATCATTGAC
This sequence comes from uncultured Chloroflexaceae bacterium, assembly GCA_937141995.1. GTDB lineage: Bacteria > Chloroflexota > Chloroflexia > Chloroflexales > Chloroflexaceae > CAKZQX01. The sequence continues at coordinate 8,154 of CAKZQX010001064.1, forward strand.
AGGACGTACCCAGTGGGCGTTCAAACCGGACGTTTGACCCAGATAAAAGACAGCTTCACCTGAATGAACGGCCCGATTCGCCTGCGGCAGGGCGGAAGATACTCGCTTTTTGATAAACATTTGCACTTTGTGCAAACGTTTATCAAAAAGCTACATAATGTACCATGCTGCCGCAGGCGAATCCGGCTTCCACCTGGATAAACGTTCGGTTTGAATGCTTAC
>CAKZQX010001065.1 GCA_937141995.1 uncultured Chloroflexaceae bacterium
AGCAGGTGCTGCGCAGTCCGGCCTGCTTGCCCGGCATGAACTCCAGCGCGCCATGCGTGCCAAAGTGGATAACCGCATCCGCGCCAAACACATGCTCCAGCCAGGCGTAGAACGCGGCGAAGCCATGGTGCGGGGCGGCGTCTTTTGCCATCAGCAGGCGCATCGGGTCGCGCTCGTAGCCGAAGCTGGGCTGAATGCCGACGAAGACATTGCCAAACTGCTTGCCCAAAATATGAAAATTCTTGCCGTCGGTCAGCAGTTCACCCGGCGCGCGGCCCCAGAACGGTTCGATATCGACATAGGCCGGGAAGAGCCGCCGATAGTCGTCCAGCGGGAGTTGCGCCGCCACATTGCCGTCGGTGCCATGCAGCAGGGCGTTGCCCTCGGTCAGCGCCAGCCGCAGCGCCTCGGCACTCTCCGGCACCTCGACGGTGTAGCCATCGGCCTGGAGCGCCTGCAACAGCTTGTGCAGGCTGGCAAAGACATCCAGGTAGGCGGCAGTGCCGATATTGCCCAGGTTGGGCGGGAAGTTGAAGATGGCGACGCCCAGTTTTTTGTCGGCGTTGGGTGTGTGGCGCAGGGCCACATGCTGCGCAATCCGGTTGGCCGCCAGTTCGATCTGCTGCGGGAGCGCCACAAACTTGTCACTGCCGCCGGTCGGGCCGCCGATCACCAGCGGCTCAATCGCGCCGTCCAGCTCGGGCAGGGCCACGTTGAGCGAGAGCTGGATGGGCACCAGGCCGGTGTCGTCGCGCTGCCACTCCTCCACGCGCTGGAAGGCCAGCGGGATCAGGTCCATGCACTCGACATCCAGTTGTTCCAGGGCGATGCGTGCCTCTTCCGGGCGTCCCTCGGCCGGGCCGCCAACCAGCGAGAAGCCGGTGCCGTTGATCAGCAGGTCAATCTCGGTCTCAGACTCGGCGAGGGCCGGTTTGCGGCGCGACTTCTTGTCCGCCGCGCCATTTGACATAAAAAACTGCTCAATCGCCGGGCGCGCATCCAACCCGGCGCTGTAGGCCATCCGCACTTCGATGCTCCGGTCCTCCAGCGCGCGCGTCAGTGCTTCCAGATGGGCGGTATTCCCACTCAGTGCCACCGTCCGCAGCGAGATAATGCCGACAGTGCCTCGGTCCGGTTTCGGGCGCTTTGTCTTCTCTTCTTTGCTTTTACTGCGCTGTTTCTGCCACTTCTGGTAGCTCTTCAGATCAGCGAAGGTCTCCGGGGAATCGGGATGGAACAGGGCCGTATCCGGGTAGAGGACCGGATCTTCCAGCGGCAACTGCCCCTTCTGTCCAGGGACGTAGCGCTCGATCAGCAGCGCCAGCATGCGTGTGAGGTTGTCGGGCGAGTTATTCAACCAGTATTGATGCACGGCGATGTAGGTATGCAGGTCGCGCGCTTTGCCGGGGATATGCTTGAGTACTTTGCTCAGGTTGCGCAGCACGGCCAGTTGCCGCCGCGCCTCGCTCTGGCCGCCTTTGGGTCGCAGCTTGCGGATCCACTGCATCAGCAGGCCGGACTCTTCGCCCTCATCGCGGGATTGCAGTGTGAACTTGCCGATGCGGGTCTTGTGTAGCAGCGCCGGGTTGCTGGTGATAATGCAGACCGGGCCGCGCGCCTGATCCAGCGCCCGCTCCAGCGCGCGCACACACTCTTCTCCGAAGAGGCGCGCGCCAAAGGTGAAGTCGGCGCGGGCAATATCGCGGGTCAGCCGCTCCCAGTCCGCTTCCTCGCGCAGGAGGGCGGTATTGTAGAGGCTAATATCGAGCTCGACCCCGTGGGTCTGGCGCAGAGTCGCTGCTGCTTCGCGCAGGGCCGCGCTGTGCGTCCCCTCCATGGTGAGAAAAACAAAGCGCATATGTCCTCTCTCTCATTCAATCCACAGATGCCGGCAGCCGATCTGACCGCCGGCACCTACCGACCGATCGGCTATGCGGATATGGTTCGTTCTTGCCGTCCGGGGCCGGGATAGTTCGGGAAGCCCTCCAACCCCTTCCAGCGGGTCGCTTCCTGAGTGGGTACCGGCGGCAGACGGTAGGTTGCGAACAGGCGCAGCCCGATGGCGGCTTTGAGCCGGGCCGCCTGAGCCACCGCGATAGGATCACTCCGGCGGGACAATTCGTGAATGCGCCGGTCATACCGGACACAGGCATCCAGGTTGTCGAAGAAGGCCGGATGCTCAACCGGCAGCGTCACCGGGAAGACCTGAGTCGTAATCTGGTTGGTCAATCGGATAACCTGCTGATCATAGTCCCGCCAGTTCAGCTTCAGCGCGTTGTAGAAGTTGGTCCGCCGCGCGTCATTCAAATACATCGTGGCATACACCGCCAGCAGGAAGAAGCGAATCCAGCGTCGGTTGGCCCCTTGGAGCAGTTCCGGTTGGCTGCGCATCAGCAGCGCGAAGAACTCACCGTGGCGGTACTCATCGTTGCACCACTCCTCAAACCATTTGAAGATTGGGTGAATAATCCCGTCCGGCTGCGCTTGCAGATGCCGGAAGATAGTAATGTAGCGCGCATAGCCGATCTTCTCCGACAGATAGGTGGCATAGAAGATAAATTTGGGCTTGAAGTGCGTATACTTCTTGCGCTTCTGCAGCACACTCAGGTTCAGCGCCACATTCAGGTCGCCCATCGTCCGGTTGAGAAAGCCGGCGTGGCGACCCTCGTCGCGGCTCATATACTGGAAGATCGCCCGCAGCGTCGGATCTTTGAGATGCTTGACCATCTCGGCGTAGAGCAGGCAGCCGCTAAACTCGGCGGTGCAACTCCGCTCCAGGAACTCAATAAAGGTCTCGCGCTCGGGCATATCGTCAAAGTTTGCCAGAAATTCTTCGTTGCGCACAAAGTGATTTCGGTTGTAGTCGCGTGCAAACTCGTTGCGAATCCAGTCGAACTCATCGCGCAGATGCTCAATATTCAACTTATCGATCTGATCGAAATCAGTGGTATAAAAACGCGGCGTCAGCATGGCCTCTTGCAGCGCGTGCCGCGTGGTAAAACTCATTCCCGGTTCCATCGCCTACCTCCTTGTAGGGGTTAGGGGTTAACGGTTAGGAGCTAACGGTTAGGGGTTAACGGTTAATCGTTATTCGAGAACTAACCCGTAACCTGTACCGTAACCTGTAACCTGTAACCCGTAATCCGTAACCTGTAACCCCTAACCCGTAACCGTTTCTCATGGATGCTCAACCAGTTCGCTGATCTCTACAAGGCTGCTCCGCTTGATCAGGTGGCGCTTCAGCCGGCTTGCCTTGTATAACCGCACCGGGCTGGGGTACGACAGTTCGCCCTGCGTACGCCCCTGCTCGGTCTGCGGCAGCGCGAGAATCTCCAGCGTATCGCCGGGCTGGATCTCCATCCCCGCCGGTAAATCAACATGCAGGTGGAAATGCTCATGCTCACTCTGCAGGTGAACGGTAGCATTACCCTCAGCGACAACTTCACGCCGGTACCAGCGGATCAGCGCCGCCGCGCCGGCTCCGACCGCCAGCAACCCCAGTAGTTGCTTCATAACGCCTCCTCCCGTCGCGCCTCCAGCAGCGTGACATGGTAAAACCCCTTGCTGACGCGGACGCTACGGCAGACGCGCATCCCCGCAGTTGCCAGGGTCTGTGCCACAAAGCTGTCCGACATCATCTGGATCTCGGTGCGCCGCTGGCTCTTGGGGAAATGCCCACCCAGCCAGTGCATCATTGCCAGTAACTGGTTGTGGGGCGCGTAGGTCAGCAGCAGCGTCTCCCGGCAACTCTGCGCCAGCCGTCGGCACATCGGGGCAAACCCCGATTGTGAGTAATGGATCAGCACGTCAAAGCAGGCCACAACATCATAGCTGCCACGGATAGTTTCTAGATCGCCCGTCACAAAGTTGATACGCTCGCGCACGCCGGCCTGCTCGGACTGCGCAACGGCGGCGTGGACCATCTGGGGCGCGATATCAATGGCGGTTACGGCGAAGCCGCGCCGGGCCAGCGCGGTACTGAAGAGACCGGTACCGCAGCCCGCATCGAGGGCGCGCGCGTCGGCGGGAAAGGTCTGCTCATCCAGCCAGGCTTCGGCCTGCGCCAGCATGCTGGTGTGCCCCTCGCGGATCGAGCGCCGCACCGAAGAGAGCTCGCCCTGCCCGTAGATCGCCGCCCAGCGCTCAAAACCGACGCCATCGAAATAGCGCCGCAACTGCTGTTTATGCTCCTGCTCCAGTTGATCGGGGCGCGTAAGTGTAGCCTTCTGCTGTGTCATAAGTATTGGTATGGTGCGTACTGCGTATTGCGTAAGCCGGCAAACAAGGGTGCCCCGCAGTACGTACTACGCGCTAAAAAGCTATCGCCAGCCACCGATGACCTCGAAGATCTCGCGGTCGCCCATGGGTTGCGGCACGGCGGATGCCGGACCATTCAAAATATTCTCGGCCAGTTGCTCAAAGGGTGTGGTGCAGATAACCTGGTCGGGATGCTCCAACTCGAACAGGGTTTTGCCGGCCAGCCGACTGCGCCGGATCAGGTCGTGGTAGGGAATCTCGGCCATGATGCGCGTGCCGACCTGCGAAGCAAACTCCTCCAGCAGCGTGGTGCCACCGCCGAGCTCATGATCGACCCGGTTGGCGATGATTCCGGCCAGTTGCACTTTGTAGCGTGCGCTCTTCTGCTCTACCGCCAGACAGAGCCGATTCGCGGCGAAGATACTGTCAAAGTCGTTGCAGGCGATGATCATTGCGTAGTCGGCATAGTTTAGCGGGGCGCTAAAGCCACCGCAGACTACATCACCCAGCACGTCAAACAGAATGACATCATACTTGTCATAGAGGCCAAACTCCTTGAGCAGTTTAACCGTCTCGCCGACAACATAGCCACCGCAGCCGCTGCCCGCCGGTGGGCCGCCCGCCTCCAGCGTATCCACTCCGGCAAAACCGGTTTTTACCACATCCTCAACCATGATTTCTTCGTGGTGAAAATCAACTTCATCGAGGACATCAATGACCGTGTTCTGCAACTGCCCGGTCAGTGGGAAGGTACTGTCATGCTTGGGATCACAACCGATCTGCAGCACCTTTGCGCCCTTGAGCGCCATTGCCGCCGACAGATTGGCGCTGGTTGTGCTCTTGCCGATACCACCTTTACCATAAACCGCAAGAAACAGGCTCATCCTGGTACTCCTCTAGAACATCCATCAGTAATTCGCAGGTGTAGCTCACCTCGATTTAGCCGCCGATCTCCTCCTTCGCCGCGCGCAGGACATCCGGTGTGATGGTGGTATAGCCATGTTCCTGAGCAAACTTCTCGGTGTTGCGCTGGGCTTTGCGTCGTACGAAGAAGGGCACTTTCTTCAGCATTGCCTGTGCCTCCGGGGACCACTCCAGTTGATCGGAAGCTGGTGTGGTCGAGGCTGGC
>CAKZQX010001066.1 GCA_937141995.1 uncultured Chloroflexaceae bacterium
GAAAACGTCCCATGCTGCCGCCGGCGAATCGACGCTTCGTCTGATCAAACGCCTGGTTTGGAACCGACCGTGTACCTCCTGTCATTAACACGCGTTACGCGCTGGGAGTTTGGACCACGAAAGAACACGACATGCGCGAACATCGCGAAACGGCCAATACTGACATGTATCCGGCGATCCCGCGTTTGGCGGGGGATATCGCCGCCGGCATGGTGGAAGATCTTCTTCTTGTTCACAAACATGTTGCACACAGTGCAACATGTTTGTGAACAAGATCTATAACAGTCACCTGGTTGGCAGCACTGTAGCTCGGATTCGCAATAAGTGTGCCGTTTGCACGGACCGCCGTACGGTTGCCCGCCAGGTTGTAGCTGTACTTTGTCAAAATCCTGTTGTTCCATATGCAAAGATCGTTGCGATCATACGTTCTTTATAATCCAACACAAAGCCAGTCATTGACACGACGTACGCGGTTACGAACCCGAAAGGAGATTCCGCTTTCGGCAGGGCAGAAAAAAGCTAAGCGGAAGAAACCCGATCGTTTTGACAAACATGTGGCTCGGAGAGCCACATGTTTGTCAAAACGATAAAACAGTACCATACTGCCGCAGGCAAAACCGGCGTTCGGGTCCGATACGAGGCCGGAACAGTCAGTGACCGCGTAACTCGTGTCATTGAACGAAGTAGCACCAACAGTGCTATAATGCAAGGGCGTACAAGCCGGAAGTTGAGTATAGATTATGTTGACCTACGAGAACTTTGTTGCTGTACTTCTTGGAAGCCTTGAACGCGCCAGGGTAAATATTGCCTACACCCAGGAGTTGCTTGATACGCACGCGCTGGGTCGCAGTCTGAGCATTACATGTCTGCCCGACGATACCGAGGATGACCAGGGTCCTCAGGAGCCGCCGCTACGGGCCGTTATCACCTTTCGCTGGTCGCCCGAGTTTACCGTCTTTTCGTTGCGGGGTGAGGGTTCGCTGGACGATATTGAACATCTGGTGGATGAACGTATGAACCAGGCGCAGAGTGGGCCTTCGCTTGATGTGGAAGTGACTTACACCGTGCCGATCAATCCGGAGCAACAGCGCGATATGACCGCATTGACCACACTGGCCCATACCATCCACGAACTGCACGATGCCCTGCCGCATGCGCTCAATCCGCTGCGCGTCAATGCCGAACTGTCGTATGCTGCCGGACGCGCGCCCCGGGTGCAGAGTGTTACGGCCCGGCAGATCTGGAGCATTGACGAAGCGCTCTACGATGTCGAACTGCTGGCCGACACATTTGATGAACTCTGTGCCGAACTGCAAGATCTGCTGGAGGCGCTGGCGCAACATTTTTTGGTCCGCAACGATAAAGAGCACAATACCGAAAATGGAGCGGACACACCAGCGGGTGAGCGGCGTTATTATAAACCACCCACCGCGTGAATGGCTGTTGTAGCGCTATGTCATCGATTGTTCGTCTATTGTGAATTCGCTGTTTCCATCTGAAGCATTCGTTGCCCTGAACGTTCCCGGCGTTGCCGAGCGCTGGGCGGCGGTGCAGGAACATCTACACCCGCAACTGGCGGCGCTGGCCGGGCAGGTTACGGCCGCGTTATCGCAGCGCTTCCCGCGTCAGTGGTCGCTCTACGAAGTTAGTTTTAAGTCACAGCGCTATATTAATCGTGGGCGAGGTGAGCGCGCGCCCATCGACGAGTACCATGTCGCGTTTGACCGACCCCCGCGCGGATCGGGAATCCTGGTGAGCGTGAGCAGCGCCGAGCGCGCCGTGCTGGTGGGGGTGCAGCTCTGGGGCATACGCAAGGACGCGCTGCGCCGCGTCTGGAACGAGGGGCAGGCCATCTGGCAGCCCCTGATTGAGCGGATCGAGACTACCGGCGAAGCACGGTTTACCGTTTCCGGGCGCGGCGCCACAGCCAGAGCGCCGGCTCCGGAGCGCCTCTGGATTGACCGCTACCTGGATGCGCGCAGTGCCAACTACCTCTGGGCGGGGTTTGTCTATCCCTGGCAGGCTTTGCCGGAGAACCCGGCAGCGCAACTGCTGGAGGATATCGCGGCGCTCTTCCCGCTGAACGAGGCCGTTATGGAAGAGGCCGAGGCACTCGAACCTACCGGCGTGAGCCTGCTGCGCGAACAGCAGGCGCATTGGGGCGCGCAGGCGGCCTACCCGCCGATTGAAACAATTATTGCCCATATCCATAGACAGGGCTTTGCGATGAGCGAGATGCTGATTCGCGCCTACCATGTTGCTTTGCAGACGCGCCCGCTGGTGATTCTGCCCGGCATCAGCGGCACCGGCAAAACCCGGTTGACCCGGCTCTACGCCGATGCGGTGCATAGCATTCCCGCGCCGGCCCACGCCAACCCCTACTATCTGATCGTCGCGGTGCAACCCGACTGGCATAACGCCCGCGATCTGCTGGGCTACTACAACGCGCTGACCGGCGTCTACCATCCGACGCCCTTCCTGCGTTTCCTGCTGCGCGCCGCCGCCGATCCCCAGCAGACCTACTTTGTCTGCCTGGATGAGATGAATCTGGCACGGCCGGAATACTATCTCGCGCCGCTGCTCTCCGCCCTGGAGACGACCGAGCACACGATTGATATCGGTGCTCCGGCCGCCGAGGTGCAGAGCGTCACCGGCGAGACGCTCCGCAACCCGCTCCGCCTGCCGCTCAACATTCGCATCACCGGCACGGTCAATGTCGATGAGAGTACGCATGCGTTAAGCGATAAGGTGCTTGACCGGGCGAACATGATTGAGTTGACCGAGGTTGATCTGGCCGCATTTCGCGCGGCCTACCGCGGCCCGCTCGACACGGATGCGTGGGAGACGATTACCCGGGTTCACGCGATTGTCGCGCAGGCAGGCCAGCCCTTTGGCTACCGGACAATTGAGGAGATGCTGCGCTATATCGAGCAGGCGCGGGGCATTTTGCCGCCCGCGCAGGCGCTCGATCTGCAACTCAAGCAAAAAGTGTTACCCAAACTGCGCGGTGAGGACAACCCGCGCCTGCGCCGAACCCTGGAGGAACTGCTGGCACTGCTGCTGGCTGTACCCCAGAGCCAGTGGGGGCGGGCCACACAGGTCGCCCCGGAGCAGGTCGCCGCCGCCCCCTTCCCCGAGAGCGCCGAGAAGGTACGGCGGATGTTGGAGCGCCTTGACCAGGACGGCTTCACCGATTTCTACGGATAGAGCAAGAACAGACAACCAGAGAACAGAGAACAAACTGGTTATCCGAAGCGAGCGCCGGATGCACACTGTTCCGGGTTCTCTCCAGGCACTTTGCCATACGCTGTATTATGCCGGTCCCGCATGTGCGCAGTACATTCACAAGATTTTCATCTTGCAGCTATAGCTATCGGGCGCTTTTTTTGCTATACTTCCAGCGGTTGCACGCGATTGACCGGTTGGGAAATAGCCTTTGCAACCCGGTATCACCGCAAACCTACGTCCGATGTTGATCTTTCGTCATTTCGTAAGGAACTTCCATGTTGTTCGCCAACCACACACCCGGTGCAATCCGTCTGCAACATCGGTTGCGCGCACTTGCTTTTCTCCTGCTTCTGGCGGGTTGTCTCCTGCTTTCAGCATACCGGTTGACCCTCCCCC
>CAKZQX010001067.1 GCA_937141995.1 uncultured Chloroflexaceae bacterium
GTTGACCCGACAGGAGATTCCGCCTCCGGCAGGGCGGAAGAAACCATACTTTTTTGTGAAAAAAGTTCAAAATGTACCATGCTGCCGCAGGCGAATCGGGCTTCCACCTGGGCACATGTCCAGTTTGTGGACCCACCGCGTAAGTCGTGTCATCTAACAGGCTACAGAATAGTCGTAATCGGTACATATGTTCTGTAGCAAAATCTGTGCCGGCATGCCGGTAGTTGGCGCACGCCGGCACGACGCGCGGTACTCGCTGCGCTCAGCTCAGCAACTGCATATCGGTCTGCATCTGCTGCTCGTAGCTCTTGACCACCTCTCCCGGAGCCAGTCGCACAAAGAGACGCAGTGCCAGCATGAGCAGCGCCAGGTCGTCTATCTGGCCCAGGAGCGGCAGGAAATCCGGGATGACATCGATCGGCAGGATCAGATATGCCAGCACGATGCCGGGGATGACCTTCGTATAAATTGGGACGCGGTTGTCGCGCACCAGCTTCCAGATGATGGTCAACTCACCTACCATCTGCTGCCAGTACCGCGGATGGAGTAGGTTGGGGATAAACTTCTTGAGCATTGAGTGAACCTTTCCTTCAAGTATAGGTACCAGTTGTTCCGTGTCTGCTTCTTCAGCAAGATCCGTGCCCGACTCACTCCGCCGGCGCGCCCCACGCGGTGACAGCCGTTGGCCGAATGGCAATGACCGGCTGCTCCTGAATGGGCATCTCCCGGTACTGCGGATAGCGGTCGCGCAGCAGTTCAATCGCCACGCGGTGCTCGGCCGTCTCGGGCGGAACAAGTTCGGCTGTGCCCCGGATCAGCACAAACGTCAGTTCGCTCCAGTCATCGCTGTAGTGATCAACCAGCAGGGCCACCTGTGGATTCGCCAATAGATTACGCACCCGTTTGAGGCGCTGCGGCTCCACCCGCTTGGGTTTTGTGTCCAGCGCAATGTAGAGCGCGGCACCGTCACAGGCATAGCAGACCGGCACAATATGCGGTTGGCCGGCCTGGTCGGCTGTGGCAAAACGCCCGACGCGCTGCCGCTGGATGAAGGTACGTTCAGATGGAGAAAAGATCGACATAACTTTCGCGCTCCATAGAACTATTCCGTTCGCGCCTTCAACGCCTCCGCTTCGATAAAGATACGTTTAATATCCGGCTGATCCTGCCGGATCTGCTTTTCCAGCCGGTCAATGGCCGTCATCAAATCCACCGTGGAGAGTTCCGGACGAAACTGAATATCCAGGTTGAGCAAAATGTCGTGGGGCCCCAGGTGCATCGTCAATGGCCGCGCCGCCCGCTCGACTGCGCTGTCGGCTTCGACCAGTTCGTGAACGTGGTTGATGATCTTACGGTCGGCACTCTCGCCGATCAGCAACCCGCGACTCTCGTAGGTGAGGAAGAGCGCGACAACGGCAAGAATCAGGCCAATAATAATCGAGGCAACGCCGTCCATGTAGGGCGCTTCGTAGCGATGGCCGAGATACACCCCCAGGAAGGCCACAATCAGGCCGAGCAGCGCGGCGGTGTCCTCTCCCAATACGGTCAGTACCGTCGGATCTTTGCTGGTCCGCAGGGCATGCCAGAGCCCCTTCTCGCCGATCATCGGCATAAACTCGCGTAGCGCGAGGGTCCAGGCGATTGCCTCAACTACCAGTGCGAAGCCCAGGACAACATAGTTCCAGGTGGGGTCGCGCAACTCTGACGGGTGCAGGATATGCGTAATGCCCTCGTAGATTGACATACCGCCGCCGATCCCAAAGAGCAGGATGGCGACAATCAGGCTCCAGAAGTAGAGTTCTTTGCCATACCCAAACGGATGCATCGAGTCAGGAGGTTTTTTCCCCTTCTTGATGCCCAGGAGAAGTAGTGCTTGATTGCCCGTATCGACCAGCGAGTGAATACCCTCGGAAATCATCGCCGAACTGCCGGTAAAACCGGCTGCGGTAAACTTGGCGATAGCAATGGTAAAATTACCGGCCATTGCTCCATAGACGGCGACTGGTTTCTCCGATGCCATGAATACTTCTCCTTTTAATGGTTAATGGTTAGGGGTTAACGGTTAGGGGTTAACGGTTAGGGGTTAGGAGCAATACCGTTCAAATAAGACGAACTTAACTCGCGCAAAACCGCAAAGTTCTAACGCTTATGCGGTTCTTCGTGTTCTTTGCGGCTTTGCGCGAGCGTATTTGAACGGTATTGGGGTTAGGAGTTAACCCGTAACCGGTAACCCCTAACCCGTAATCCAGAACCCAGAACCCATAACCCCTACCTTGCCTCCAACAGCACTGCGCCAAGGCGTCCCGGCAACACTTTGAACTCGGTCGGGTCGGATTGTTGGGATGCCACTCGAACTGCGCCCGCTCAACATATTGTGTGGGCCGCCCGCCCTCAATGCGCCGCTCGGTCAGGGGATAGCCAAACACATCCAGCCCGCCCTGCCGCTCCCAGAACTCCAGGAAGCGCCCACTCACATACTGCCGGGTTTCGGGGAAGAAGCGCGTGTCTTCCTCCTACACTGCAGCGGGCACCACCGGTAGCATGCTACACAATAGGGCAAAAATAATCAACATCTGTTTTTCCTGCGGCATGATCTCTTCCGGTTTCATTTCAAATCACAAGAGTTATCTGGTTGCTCACGCAAAAGGATCTTTCGCCTCCGGCAGGGTGGAAGAAATCATTCTTTTTCACGAAAATCTTGCAATCTGCAAAATTTCCGTGAAAAAGAAAAACAAATACCATTGCTGCCGCAGGCGAATCGGGCCGTTCATCCCGGCAAACGCCTGGTTTGGAACCGACTGCGTAATGCGTGCCACGCAGCCGGTTGTGTCCCGCCGTTCTGGATAGCAAGGTGTGTGCCGTCAGTCGAAATAGGTGCGGAACCAGCTTATCTATCTCCCTACTTCGCGCGCGGCACGATGTAGATATCATCCGCATCCGGGCCGGCGACATAGACCATATCGGTATCCTGCACCCAGATCAGCACGCCGTTGGCGAACTGATGCATGGTTGCCCGGCGCGGCTGTTCCGGCGCGGTGGCAAAGCCCAGTGCCTGCCGCAGATCGGCATTTGCGCTCCAGACCTGGCCGAACCCGCGCTGCGGCACATACAATCCCGCCGGCGCAGTTGCATCAGGGTTCGGATCGCCCTCGTTCCAGCTTTCGCCGTAGCGGTAATGCCGGGGTGGATCAAAGGTGAAGGCGTGAACGACCCCATGGCTGCGTACCATCATCCAGAACATCAGGCCATTCTGGAAGGTCTGGGTTGCCGCCGGACGGTTCATGGAATACGCTGAGGCTCCCAGATCGAAACAGCCCAGTTCATCGCGGAAGGGGATCTGCAAATAGGTGCGGCGCAACTTCGTCTGGATCGGTACCCAGCAGGGGGAGTAGCCTTCGCGGAGTTCTTTTCCCAGCAGCCCCAGCAGCACTTCGTAGCGGGTGCCGCGCAGTTCCGGGTGGTGCTCCATGCGGCGGCGCTCGAAGTATTGCACCGTGCCGCGCCAGTCCCCGAAATTCTCGCTAAACGGCTCCGTCAGCGGGTAGCCAAAGCGCTCCAGGCCACCGTTGCGCTCCCAGTAGCTCAGAAAGGGCTCGCACAGGCTGTGCCCGGTTTCGGGAAAGTAACGACAACCGGCCGGGGCACCGTTCACTTGAGGAAATTCGCGCCAGGGCCAGTTCCATGTCTCCAATTCGCGCGCACCCAAACGCCCGGCCAGCACGCCCAGCCCCTCGTTCGAATGATCTTCCAGCCGATCGCGCTCGAACCACTGCACCGGGCCGCTCCAGTTCCCCTCAACCGTTTCGGTCTGCTGGGGCGAGATCGGGTAGCCAAACACTTCCAGGCCACCGTTGCGCTCCCAATATTCGCGGATCGGCCCCGCAATGGAGAACCCGGTTTCCGGGAAATAGCGCGGTGCGTCCTGCGCCTGCGCCGCCGCCGACGGCAGCAGGACGATGGTGGGCACAAGGAGAATCAATAAAAGTAGTCGTTGCATTGGCGTATCATTCCTTTCAGCTTCGTACAGCATTACATGACGGCATACCAGTATGCCGTCGCAGCGCAGGCGTTCCCACCAACGACCGGCGCGGCATAAATGCAGACAATACCGTCCTGATCGAATAATCGAATTACACCTCTCCAGCGTACCAGAACAGGTCCATCGCTACCTCGGTATGCAGCGGGAAAAGCTGCTTATCCTTTGAGCCGAAACAGTTCCTGGTCATACGGCCAGGTAACGATCAGGCAATACATTTTTGCAATTGAGGCATACACGCGGGAGGTACGGACATGGTATCATTCCTTATATGGCACGACTTACGCGGTACGGTCTGTTCCGGCCCGATGCCGGACCCAAACGCCGATTTCGCCTGCGGCAGCATGGTACTGTTTTATCTTGTTTCAGCGAAACATTACACGCTGTGCAATGTTTCGCTGAAACAAGATGTCATATTCTGCCCTGCCGGAGGCAATAGCTCCTTTCAGCGGAGGGGCCGCGTAACTTGTGTTCATGGTTGTTCTCCAGGAGTCTGTATGAAACGAAAACTTTTCCCGCTGCTCATCGGGTTACTCGGTTTTGCTCTCTTTATCCCTGGTTTGCGCTGGGGAACGCGCCAGTATGCCCACCGCCAGATCACCGGCACGCTGAGCTTTGATGCCGGCCGTGTCCAGCCAGCAAGCTATGGCATTGGTGCATTTATCCTCACCTGGAGCCCGGAAAAGGGGGGCAGCCTGACCATCGCGCATCAGCGCCGGCCTGACCACGCCCTCTGGCGTTCACTTCCCGGCAGCAGCTTTGTGGCGGCGGCGCGTGGAACGGAAACCGTGACGGACTCGCGCAGTCACTTTTTTATCGAAGATCAACTGCAGCAGGTCTGCGCCGATCAGGTTATTCGCAGTCTGACGACCAGTGCCGAGGAGTTGACCATCACGGGGCAGTTGGTCTGTGGGCAGCGGCGGGCGCGGGTGGACTACACTCTCACATTTACGGCGCTCGCGCCCAACCAACTCGGCTTTACTTTCACGGTTGGCGATGAAGCCTACAACCGCACCTATCTGACCTATGCCTCCAACCCCGGTGAGCATTTCTTTGGTTTCGGCAAGCAGTTCTCCTTTGTTGACTTCAAGGGGCGTCGCCTGCCGATCTTTGTGATGGAACAGGGCATCGGGCGCGGTGCCCAGCCGGTCACGCTGGGGGCCAATTTGCAGGCGCGAGCGGGGGGCGACTGGCACACCACCTACGCGGGTGTGCCGCACTACATCACCAGCCAGTTGCGCTCGCTCTTCCTGGAAAGCTATGCCTACAGCGTCTTCGATCTGCGCCGCAGCGACCGGGTGCATATTCAGCTCTTTGCCAATCAGATGAGTGGACGCATTCTTTATGGAGAAACGCCCACCGAACTGATTACCGCGTACACCAGTTATGCCGGGCGGATGCGCCCACTGCCCGACTGGATGCTGGAAGGGGCAATTGTCGGGATGCAGGGCGGCACACAGCGAGTGCGCGAAGTCTGGGAGATGCTGCGGGAGCGGAATACGCCGGTCGCGGCCTTCTGGCTGCAAGACTGGGTGGGCCCGCGCACCACCAGCTTCGGCCGGCAACTCTGGTGGAACTGGGAACTGGACCGGACGCACTACCCGGAGTGGGAAAATCTGCGCGCCGACCTGGCGGCCAGTGACATCAAAATGATGACCTACATCAACCCCTTCCTGGTTGATGTCGCCGCCAACCCGAACCACCAGCGGAACCTCTTCCAGGAAGCCGCCGATCAGGGGTTTCTGGTGAAGAACCCGGCGGGCGAACCCTACCTCATCCGCATCACCGACTTCTCCGCCGGGCTGGTTGACCTGACCAATCCGGCAGCGCGCGCCTGGCTGAAAGAGGTCATCCGGGAGCAGGTGATCGCGGTGGGAGCTACGGGCTGGATGGCCGATTTTGGCGAGGGGCTGCCCTACGATGCGCAGTTGCACTCCGGCATTGCGGCGTCCGACTATCACAACCAGTATCCTGAAGACTGGGCACGACTCAACCGGGAAGTGATTGACGAACTGGAAGTGAGCGACTCCTTTGTCTTCTTTATGCGCTCCGGCTACCGCGAGAGCCCGCGCTATACCACGCTCTTCTGGGTAGGCGATCAGTTGGTGAGTTGGGATCGGCACGACGGCATTAAAACGTCCGTGATTGGCCTGTTGAGTAGCGGTATGTCCGGCTTCAGTCTGAACCATAGCGATATCGGGGGCTACACGGCGATTACACATCCGATCCGCAACTACCATCGCAGCAAGGAACTGCTGCTGCGCTGGATGGAACTTAACGCCTTCACGACGGTCTATCGCACCCATGAGGGTAACCGCCCCACCGTGAATGCGCAGTTCTACAGCGATGACGAGACGCTGGATCATTTTGACCGCTTTGCTCGCGTCTACCGGGCATGGACGTTCTACCGCAAACAACTCGTGCAGGAAGCCGCCACAACCGGGTTGCCCGTCGTGCGGCACCCGTTCATTCACTACCCGGACGACCCGCATGTCTACACGCTCTCCTACCAACAATTTATGGTTGGCAGCGAGTTTATGATCGCCCCGGTCCTCGATCCCCAGACCAGCCGCGTGACGGTCTATCTGCCGGCCGGCCGCTGGGTGCATCTCTGGTCGGGCGAAACCTACGGCTCACCCGAGCACGGGACGACCGTGACCGTACCCGCGCCGCTGGGCGAACCGGGCGTATTTTACCGCGAAGGCTCGCCGGTTGCCGCGCAGATGCGGGCGAATCTTCAGGCCGCGGGCGTGCTGGAGTAGCACTACAACGCGATTCGTTCTCACCGCGGAGACGCTGAATGGCGATCGCTCCCGCACGGCCTTAGCGCGGGAGTCCCGGCTTCAGCCGGTGTGCGGCCGGAA